>CAMLOZ010000151.1 GCA_946481625.1 uncultured Haloferula sp.
CCCGGTGGGCTTCGGGGTCACGATCTACAAAGGGATCGAGAAGGTGACCGGGCCGGATGCCGTGATTCCGACACCGCGCGGGGAAACCTGCAGCGTGCTCGGAGGGCAGGCCTTCCTGGCCACGGGCTACGAGATCACCGGCAATGCGGGCAAGACCCTGAAGGGCAGGCTGAAAGTGCGCGGCAGTTGGGGCCGCGAATGGGGCGAGGAAGGCGAGGCATGGCTGCCGTTCGAATACGTGACCGGGCAGCTGGCGAGAGATTTCTGGGTACTCTGTCCGATCAAGAGGGAGACCACGAAAGAGAAGAAGGCACCCGCCGCGCGAAAAACCACCAGAAGGAGAAGCTCATGAGCGATCAAACCGACACCCCGCCGCCGGCGAAATTCGCTTTTGGCCAGAAGCTCCCGCTCGCCGGCGGGATGTCCGAGACCCCGATCATCGTCACCTCCAACGAGGCGGTCGCAAGCGTGATCTTCGACAACCTCCGCGCCGAACTGAACTCGCCCGAGGCTCCTCTGAGCACCCTGTCGGTCGCCGCTTTCGAAGTGGAGGCGATCAACCCGGTCAACGAAGCTTTCCTCGGCTATACCGTGGACCTCAGGGCTGCCTGCATCAAGAGCGCGGGCAGCCGGGCCACGCTGGTCATCCAGGCGGGCGGGGCCGTGTACACGAAGGAACTCCCCTACGGCAGCGAGTTCACCGGCGACTTCTCCGCGCAGTTCTTCAGCTACGAGCCGCGCGCCGTGAGGGATCCGGAGTTCGCCGATCCGGCGCTCCCGCCGCTGACAATCATCGCCACGCTTTCCGTACAGCGGCTGGATGCCGTGAACGACTCGATCCTGTTGGCAGTGGACAGCATCGATGTGGGCGCAATCCGCGGCTGAAGACCGCCCTGCCCTCCCCTGTCATTTGGCACCGGGACCGAGGACGGGCGGGTGGAAGGAATGGCCTTGGTCGCCGATGGCGACTTTGAGGCGGCGCTGGTATTCATCGCGGGGGATCTCCTGGCCGCCGAGGCGGCGGAGGTGATCGGTGAGCCACTGGGTATCGAGCAGGAGGAAGCCGCGGGCGCGGAGTTCTTCCACGAGGGCGACCAGGGCGATCTTCGAGGCATCGGTCTTCCGGGAGAACATGCTCTCGCCGAAGAAGGCGCGGCCCAGCGCGACGCCGTAGAGGCCGCCCTGCAGGCCTTCGTCGTCATGGCACTCCACCGAGTGCGCGTAGCCGAGGCGGTGGAGCAGGCAGTAGCTCTCGAGAATGGTGATGTCGATCCAAGTGCGGTCGCGGTCGGCGCAGCCCTGCATGGTGCCGCGGAAGTCGGTGTCCCACTTCACGGTGAAGGGCTGCTTCTTCATCGCGCGCTTCAGGCCGTGCGGGATGTGGAATGCGCCATCGAGCGGGAGGATGCCGCGCATCAGCGGGGAGAACCAGGTGAGTTCGCCTTGGTCCGCCATCGGGAAAACGCCTTGGGCATAGGCACCGAGAAGGACCTGCGGCGGGATGATCTGGGCTGGCGGGAATCCTGACACGGTGTCGGAGCGAATCTATCAGCGATTTCCGGGAAGGCTCAACCGGATTCCATGTCGCGGAGGAAACACGGAGAAAGGCAGAAGGAGTCGGGGAGTTCATTTCAAAATCCCATCCATCCGAGCCATCGTGGTCCCCTTCCCTTGCCTGCATCAGGATTTCTATTTGCGGCGGGCCGGATGCCGGTTGAAATCCCCGTGGCGATCCACCACGCTGCCCACCCCGATGCAAGAGCGCCTCATCATCGACCTCGCCACCCTGCCGGAAGAAGGCAAGGACTTCGGCGGCGAGCTGTCCCCGGAGATCTTCGGCCTGCCGGAGCGCGATCCCCAGCCGACCGGCCCGCTGGTTTACGAGCTGCGGGCCCACCGTTTCGGCTCGGAATTGTTGCTCAGCGGCAGCCTTGCCGCGCCCTTCGAGCTGACCTGCGTGCGGACCCTCCACCCCTTCGTGAAAACCCTCCGCGTGGACCCCGCGAATATCTCGGTAGAGATTGAGCAGGAAGGACCTCTGGACGTGACGGAGGCGCTGCGGGAGGAGATCCTGCTGGAAATCCCGGACCACCCGCGCTGCGACGAGGCGGACGAGCCGATGCACTGCGAGATCGATCCCCGCTATTTGGCAGTGGACAAACCCGGCGAGGATGCGGTAGAGACCCGCCCCCGCGCGACGGGGGACGACCGCTGGGCCGCCCTCGACGCACTGGATAACCTCGATTCCGAACGCTAAATTCTCTTACCGCCATGGCCGTACCAAAGCGCCGTCAGTCCAAAAGCCGGCAAAAGATGCGCCGCGGCGCCAATCGCTGGCGCGCCCCGATTTTCAAGACCTGCCCGGAGTGCAGCAGCCGCGTGCCGTCGCACATCGCCTGCCCGTCCTGCGGCTACTACGCGGGCCGCAAGGTGCTTGAAGTGGACGCGCTCTGAAGCGCTCCGCACCGGATTTTTCGAGATCGCCGTGCCGGTTCGTCCGGCCCGGTGATTTCTTGTATCCGGTGCCTGCGACCTGCCCGCCATGAAAGTAGCACTCGATGCCATGGGTGGCGACCACGCGCCCGCCGTGAATATCGGCGGGGCGAAGGAAGCGCTGCTTCTCTATCCGACGATCGAAAAAATCTTCCTGGTGGGCGACGAGGCGGCCCTGAAGGCGGAGTGCGCGAAGCAGGGACTTTCCCTTTCCGATCCCCGCGTGGCGATCGTGCATGCGCCGGAGGTGATCGGCATGGCCGAGCCGGGCGCGAAGACGGTCCGGCGCAAGAAGCAATCCTCCATCAACGTGGCGATGGACCTGGTCAAGTCGGGCGAGGCGCATGCCTTCGTCTCCGCCGGGAACACGGGTGCCGCGGTGGCTTCCGCGACGATCAAGCTGCGGCTGATCGAAGGCGTGGACCGCGCGGGCATCGCCTCCGGCCTGCCGAACGAACACGGCGTGTGCCACTTGCTCGATGCCGGCGCGAACCCGGAGGCGAAGCCGGAGCACCTGCTGGTCTATGCGATCATGGGCAGCGCCTTCGCCACCGGCGTGCTGGGCGTGAAGCGTCCCAAGGTCGGCCTGATGTCGAACGGCGAGGAAGACGAGAAAGGCACGACTTTCACCAAGGAGACCTTCGCGCTGCTCAAGGGATTCGCGGATAGCGGCAAGGCGACCTTCGACTTCGTGGGGAACGTGGAAGGCCACGATCTCTTCGAGACTCAACTCGACGTGGTGCTCTGCGACGGCTTCACCGGCAACGTGGTGCTGAAGTCCTGCGAGGCGACGGCCAAAGCAATGTTCAAGTGGCTCAAGACCGAGCTGATGAGCAGCCCGATCCGGATGCTGGGAGCCAAGATTTCGAAGGGTGCTTTCATGGCGCTGAAGGAGCGCGCCAGCGCGGAGTCCTACGGCGGCAGTCCCCTGCTCGGCGTGAACGGCGTGGTGATCATCGCGCACGGCGGCTCGACCGCGGTGGCGGTGCGCAACGCGATCCGCGTGGGGATGGAGACCTACGAGCACAAGGTGAATCCTCACATCGAGGAGAGCTTGGCGAAGGTGAAGGTGGTGTGATCTGGTTGGCGGATGCACGGGGCCCGCTGCCGCATCCGCCGAGCTGTCGAAGCCGATCTCCCGCGATTGGAGGAGATTTACCTGTCGCAGGAAGGCCACGCGCTGCCCGAGGGTTACTTCGAGGATTTCCGGGGAACCATCCGGGACACCGGGGGCGTGCTGTATCTCGTCGCGGAGGCCGGCGGCAAGGTGGTCGGGGGCGGAGGCATCGGTCATGAAGTGATCGGCAGCCGCGTGCACTTGAGCTTCGGGATCGTCCACGCGCAGGAGTGCGGCAAGGGCTATGGCACCGACCTGCTGCTGTCCCGGCTGGCATCCTTCGAGGCTGCCGCCGGGGGCTGCGAGGTCCTGCTGGAAGCGACCGAATGGAGCGCGGGCTTCTTTCGCAAGATGGGGTTCACCTGGTATGGCGTCTACCGCGACGAACAGGGATATGCCTTCGCCCAGGGACGGAACATCCTGCAACGCTCCGACCAGGAATCGGCGCGACGGCTGTTGGAACACCGGCGGGTATCGCTGGCGTGGTGAGCAGGGAGCCGCGAGGGGAAAAATAATCCCGCTTGCCGACATCAAACCGGCAAAAAGTCGACCGTTCCTGATCGCCAAGAGGGCCGGTTCCAAGGCAGTATTGGAATAGGACGGAGGAGCACCGGGGCCGCGGGTTGCGGGGTGCGAACCGTCCTGCGAGGGATGGCGGGGCGGGTCGCGCGGTGTGTCCGCTGGCCGTCATCCGAAACCAATACGGAGTGGAGAGAGACAACAGATGATCGTGGAACCGGACTTGATTCAGCATTGGAAATTCCGCGTGCTCGCGCGGGCGATCGGCAAGGCGGACGCCTTCCAGGCACTGCTCGGCTTGTGGGGCTATGCGCAATTGCGGCGGCAGTGGATCTTCCGTCTGGATGCCGTGACGCTGGCCGCGATCTGCGACGTGGAATCCAGCGACGACCGGCTCTGGGAACTCATGACCCACGAGCGCTCGGGCTGGCTGGTCCCGCGTGGCGGCGGCTGGTGGGAGATCCGCGGTTGGGCGGACACGAACCGCACCCTCACCCAAGCATGGACCACGAAGACGGCGGGCCGCTTGCCCTGGATGGCGGACTTCGAGAAGGATGTGCCCGCGGACGAACGGGAGGGCTTGCTGCCGCCACCTTCCGCCAAGCCGATGAAGCGCGCCGGTGCATCCGCCGATCCTTCGTACGATACCCCGAAGAGAAGAGAGGAGACGAGAATGGAGGAGAGTGAGAGTGAGAACGGGGAAAGTACGCACACACCTCCTTGCAGCCTCGAAGAAGCACGGAAGCACGGACTGACGCTTCACATGGACTACAAGGCCGTGGACGTCTGGTGGCATCACCGGAATGCCTCGGGCTGGCGCAAGAAGTCGGGGACGAACGGTACCGAGAGCCTCATCCGATGTTGGAAGAGCGACCTCGCGGTCTCGAGGCCATGGGCGGAAGAACGGGCGGGGACGAAGAAGCAAAGGCTGTCGCTGTGAGTCCCATGAGAGCATCTCCGGGAGCGCGGAGCCACCGGCCCGCAGAACAAGCCCTTGTCGCCGCATTCACGTGAAGCTCGGAATGGGAGGAGACGGTGCTATGCACTCAGGACGCGTGAACGGACAGCCCGAGCGTGGCTTCTGCGGGCCAGAGGCTCCGCGCTCCCAGGCGCACTTCGGGCTTCGCAGGCGGGTTCAGGCCGTTACACTGGGGGCAGACGGATGAAGTTCGCGCTCCTTTTTTTCCTGCTCCTGCCGCTGGCCGCGCAGGAGCCCGCCCCGCCACCGGCTCCGGTTCCCGAGCCGCCGCCTGCCGCGCAGGAGGACGGCGTGCGGGTGGCCGTGCTGGGCTACCACGATTTCTCGGAAACCGCGCCCGAGTCGGAGATGATCATCCGCACCTCGAAATTCCGGAAGCAGATGGAGGCGATCCGCAATGCGGGGCTGCCGGTCATCACGATGGCGGACTTCCAGGCGTGGAAACGCGGCGAGAAGGACATCGCGGACAAGAGCATCGTGATTACGATCGATGACGGCTGGAAGGCGGTTTACACCGATGCGTATCCGATCCTGAAGGAGTTCGGTTTTCCCTTCACGCTCTTCCTTTACAAGAACTACGTGGACGGCGGCGGCAAGGCGCTGACCTCCGGGATGGTGAAAGAAATGCAGAAGCACGGCGCGACGATCGGCAGCCACTCGGTCTCGCATTCCTATCCGCAGAGCCACCGCCGCAAGGGCGCGGAGGCCTACGACAAGTTCCTGAAGCTGGAGATGGGCGAGTCGAAGAAGTTCCTGGAGCAGAAGTTCGGCGCGCGGGTCACGACCTATGCCTACCCGGGCGGCATCCACACGCCGGAGATGGACCCGATCTCGAAGGAATTCGGCTACGAGCACCTCTTCACCGTGCTGCCGGGGAAGATCCGGCGCTCGAACGACGACCGCACCCTGCCCCGCTACATCATCCTGGGCACGCACGACCGGATCTTCGAACTGGCCACGGGCTTCAACGAGATCTCCGGCGTGGCGGGGAATGCCAATGCGGTGATCGCGCCGCAGACGACCCCGCACCCGGTATCGCCGGAGCCGGGGACGATGGTGGAGACGCGCCTGCCGCTGCTCTCCGCGGACCTTTCCGGGGTCCAGGACATGGACCCGAAGACCTTGACCATGAAGGTCGGAGGCTTCGGCGAGGTGCCGGCGGTATTCGATGCCGACAGCAAGCTCTTGAGCTGGCAGGTGAACCGCCGGCTGCGCTCGCCGGTCTGCCAGGTCGCCGTGTCCTGGCTGGACAGCAAGGGCAAGCCGCCCGAAGTTCCGCTGCGCTGGTCCTTCCGCATCGACCCGGAGGCCTCCTACGTGCCGCAGGAGGGGACGCCTGAGTAAGTTCCAAGGCAGAAGTTCCAAGTGCCAAACGGGAGAAAATCCAAGTTCTAAACTCTAAGTTTCAATTTCAGATTTCAGCGTTCGAGCCCTGATCCCTGGCTCCTGACCACCGACCCCTTTCCCCGACCATGTTCAGCAATCTGGCCGACTCGCTCGACAAGACCTTCCGCAATCTGCGGGGGGTGGGTAAGATCTCCGAGTCCAATATCACCGACGCGCTGCGGGACATCCGCCTGGCGCTGCTCGAGGCGGATGTGGAATTCAGCGTGGCGAAGGAATTCGTGGCGCACGTGAAGGAGCAGGCGATGGGCGCGGAGGTGCTCAAGTCGATCAAGCCGGGCGAGCAGATCGTCAAAATCTTCCACGACGAACTGGCGGAACTCCTCGGCGGCGACCAGGTGCCGCTCGATCTGACGCCGCCCGCACGGGTCATGCTCTGCGGCCTGAACGGCGCGGGCAAGACGACCACCGCGGCCAAGTTGGCGAACCGCCTCAAGAAGGAGGGCCAGAAGCCGCTGCTGGTGGCGATCGACCTCTACCGCCCCGCGGCGATCGACCAGCTCGCGGTGCTGGGCAAGCAGATCGGCGTGCCGGTTTACACGCCGGACGCAAGCGAGACGGACGTGGTGAAGGTGGCGAAGGACGCGCTGGCCTGGGCGGAGACGCAGCCGCACACGCTGGTCATCTTCGACACCGCGGGCCGCCAGGAAATCGACGAGCGGCTGGTGGCGGAATTGAAGCGCCTGCACGACTTCGTGCAGCCGCAGGAGACGCTGCTGGTGGCGGACTCCGCGACGGGCCAGCAGGCTGTCTCCGTGGCCAAGCATTTCGACGATGCGGTGGGGATCACCGGCATCATCCTGACCAAGCTGGACGGCGATGCGCGCGGCGGCGCGGCGCTCTCGATGCGGGCGGTGACGGGCAAGCCGATCAAGTTCGCGGGCGAGGGCGAGAAGCTCGACCAGCTTTTCGAATTCCACCCGAACCGCATGGCCGACCGCATCCTCGGGATGGGCGACATCGTGGGCATGGTCGAGCAGGTCGCGTCGAAGATCGACGAGAAGGACGCGATGAAGTCGATGCAGCGCCTCGCGGAGGGCAAGTTCGACTTCTACGACTTTCTCGACCAGATGAAGATGCTGCAGAAGCTCGGCGACATGAAAGGCCTGCTGGGCCTGATGCCGGG
>CAMLOZ010000152.1 GCA_946481625.1 uncultured Haloferula sp.
CCGGTCCTCGATGGCGGCCACATCGTCCTCGCCATCATGGAGTGGATCGCGAAACGCCCCGTCCGCGTTCGCCTGCTCGAATACGTCCAGCTCTGCTTTGTCTTCCTCCTCTTCGGCGTGATGCTCTACGTCAGCTCGAAGGACCTCTTCGACAATTTCGGCCGCGGCGAGGAGGACCCGAAAACCGAGCCCATCGTTTTCCCCGAGTAAGGTTTTCCCCGGGCAAGACCAAGGAGGGGGTGCGCCCGGCGTCCGATCCCCGTCCGCTCAGCCTCTCTCGTCCCGCGGGGATTATCTCAGGGGGTGCGGGTCCATCGACCCCTCAATACCCCTTCCAGAACAACAGCGCACACACGATCACCGCCACCCCGTAGGCCAGCCCCGCCGCGCTCAACATCTGCCAGCGTTTCGGCGAGGCCGTCGCCCAGGTCACCGTATCGCGGAACAGGTAGGGCATCCCCACCCAGTAGAGCGATTTGATGATCAGCACGAAGGCAAAGACCGGCACCAGCAAGCGGCTCTGCGGATCCTTCAGGAAGGCCGCGTCCAGCAAGGGCGCGGCGATCATCAGCCCCAGCAGCCCGAGCGCCCGCACCGCAAGGAACTCCTTGATCGAGATCCCCACCGCCACGATCGCGATGGGCACCAGGAACCTCAGGTAATTCTTCAGCGGGTTGAATTCGCCCAGATCCATCGCCAGCGCGTGCAGGATGCCTTTCCCGGGCTGGGCGACCAGCAGCCAGAACCACAGCAAGCCGATTGCCAGCAGCACCTGCCCGATCTGCTTGTCGCGAGGAAAACGCTTCAGGAGACGCTGCACCGGCTCAGGCTTCAGCAGCATCAGCGCGTGCATGGCCACCAGCCATACCCCCAGGACCAGCCCCGTGCCATACAGCGGCAGGCGTTCGTAAAGGTGCATCGCGTTCTCCATGTGCGCACGGGGATTACGGGAGGGTGCCCCCCGGGACAAGGCGGAAGTCACTCCCCACGGTTCCAGAAATCCCCCGATTTTCGACCAATGAAAAGCCGCCTCCGGCGCGAACCGGAGACGGCTTCCAATTCCACAGGGGCACGCGGATCATTCCTCGTCGAGGCCCGCGAAGCCGTCCAACGACTTCGGTACGAGCACCTGGCCGACCGAATGCATCACGCCGTTGGTGAGGACGAGGTCCGCCTTGGCAACCTTGGTGTCCTCCACCTTGATCGCGCCGATCTCGACATCCACATCGACCTTCTCACCGTTGGAGGTCGTGATCTTGCCATCCTTCAGATCGGAGGACGTGAACTGGCCGGGGATCACGTGGAACAACAGGAGCGAGCGCAGCTTCTCCTTGTTCTCAGGCAGGAGCAGCTTGTCCAAGGTACCTTCCTTGAGCTTCATGAATGCTTCGTCCGTCGGGGCGAAGATTGTGTAGGAACCCTTGGTTCCCAGCATCGGTTCCAGATCCGCGGCCTTCAGCGCCTTCGAAAGGATGGAGAAGGTCGCGCTATCGTTGATCGCATCTGCAATCGAGCCCGGTTCCGCGGTGATCGTCTTGGTCTCGACGATCGTGGTTTTCTTCGCCGGAGTTTCTTCCTTCTGCGCCATCGCCACCGGGGCTAGCGGAGCGATCGCGATTAGGAGGGCGAGCCGTGTGAGGTCTTTCGTTTTCATGGTTTCGTGTGTTGATGGTTCAAGTTTCACCGGAACCGCAGACAAACGAAAAAGCGCCCGCGGCCCTGCGAGGTGGTTTAACCATTCCCTTGCAAACCGAGTGCCAGCACCTCCGAAATGTCCCTCGCATCTTATGCAAGGGCTTGGAGATTAGTCGGATAAGAGCCTTCCTGAACCTGTCCCTCGGAAGCGGTGCCCCTCGACTTCCCATGCAGAAGCATCCCGGCAGCCTTGCAGCCTGCATTGGAAATCCCTTCCCAAAACCCCCAAAAACAAAAACCGGCCGGAGGTCTCCCCCCGGCCGTTCTGAAAACTCAATTCGTCCGCCGCTCAATCCCGGCTCGAAAGGCTCATCAGGATCCGCAGCACATACCAGAACAGCAGCGCCACGCTCGCGAAGAGCGACAGCGAAGCTGCCACGTGCTGCCCCGGCGAGTAGTGATACATGATCGCACTCGTGCTGTAGAGGATCGAGCCCGCCGCGAAGAGCACCATCGCCCCGCTGAACCAGATCCCGAGCGAAAAGCCCATGAAGATCGACGCCACGATCAATCCGAGTGCGATGAATCCAGCAATCTTCAGGAAGCCGCCCATGAACGTGAAGTCCTTCTTCGTCGTAAAGGCGATCGCCGTCAGACCGAGCACCAGCGCACCCGTCACCACCGCCGCCTGGCCGATGATCGCCGCGCTGCCCGTCATCATCATCGCCAGCATAATCAGGGGCAGGAAGATTACCGCTTCCGCAACCGTGTAGAGCGCCAAGCCCGCATACTGGGTGGCTTGGGAAGCCCCGCCGTAAGCCCACTTGTTCGCGAGCCAGGACACTCCCATGAAGCCACCGAGCACGATCAACCAGGAATATTTGCTCGTGGCCAGAAGCTGCAGCGCCATCGTGCCGAAACCGGCTTGGATCAGCACGGTTTCGATCAGCGCGAAGGCGGCGATCGCTCCGGCCAGGTGCAGGTACGTCTTCCGCACGAATTCCGCGCGGGTATCCTGGGTTGCTTCGGCCACCGTGCCGACGGCGTAGGGATTGTAGGAAGAGTTCATGAAATCGGAGTGAGTTATGCCGCCACAGCCCGCGTGCATCAAGGACATTCGGCCCGCGTGCCGCCACCCTACGAGCGCCATCCTACCGTTACAAAACCTACCCCATTTTCCACCCGCGCCCTGCGGCACTTCCCTTCTAGAGCGCATAGGCATCCCGATACCTCAGCACCGGATCCCCCGGCGCGGAGGGATGGCACAAGCGCGTGATCAGATCTTCCCACGCATCGTGTCCCTTCAGGATCTCGACCTCGATCCTCAGGAAGTACACCGGCACCGTGATCTCCTTCGGCCTTGGAAACCGCACGGCGTCCTTTTCGGTGGTCATAACCAGTTCCATGTCGCGCTCGATGCAGCGTTCCATGAAGCGGTCGATCTCCTTCCGCGAGAACCGGTGGTGGTCCGAAAAGCGCCGCCGGATCTCCACCCGCGCCCCGAGCTTCTCGATGCTCCGTTCGAATCCCTCCGGCACCGCGATCCCGCTGATTGCGGCCGTCCACTTGTCCTGCAGGAATTCCAGCGGCTTCCGTTCGCCCGTGAACACCTCTTCCAGATACCGCGGCCCGTGGGTGCACTCGATGATCGGTGCCACCCGGTTGTGCCGCCGCAGCTTCTCGATCAGCGCGTCGTTCGGCGTCCCGTCGCACTTCGTGATCAGGATGTAGCTCGCGCGACACAGGTTCCGCGGCGGCTCGCGCAGCGTCCCGCGCGGCAGCAGCGCCCCGGTTCCGAAGGGTGCACTGCGGTCCACCAGCACGATGTCCAATCCGTGCGAGAGGTTCAGGTACTGCAGTCCGTCATCCAGCACCAGCGTGTCCGCGCCGAGCTGGCCCACGGCGAAGCGCCCGCCCTTCACCCGGTCCTTGTCCACCACCACCGCCACTCCGTCCAGGTTGCGGGCCAGCATGAAGGGCTCGTCCCCGGCGAATTTCGAATCCAGCAGCAGCGCCCGCCCCGTCGAAACCAGCTTCGGCATCTTCTCCGGCGGGAATTTCGTCCCGTCCTGGCTCTTCCAGTTCTGCGGATCCTTCAGGCGCCGGCTTTTGTAGCCCCGGCTCAGGATCGCCACCCGCCGTCCCCGGTCGCGCAGCGTTCGCGCCAGCAGCTCCACCACCGGCGTCTTGCCCGTCCCGCCCACCGTCAGGTTGCCGATGCTTACGACGAGCGTACCCAGGTGGTGCTGTTGCCGCCAGCGCTTGCGGTAGATCTTCAGGCGCGCTTGCACCACCCCGCGGTACACCCCTGAGAGCAGGCTCATCGCCAGCCGCATCATGCTCGCCCGGAAGCCCTTCGCCCGACCGAAGATCACGTCGGAGCCCCAGCGCTCCAGTTCGGCCAGCGTTTCCTTCATTCCGCGCCCGCAGGGGAACCCGGAACCCTCTCCCAATCCAAGCCCGAAAAAGCCGCGCGCCCTCTCCCCCCCTCCCGCCTGCCCGATCATCGCCCGCCGACCGCTGCTTGCCATCCCTCCCGGCCTTCCATTCACTCTCCCCATGTCTTCCGCCCGCCACGACGGCCGCCAGCCCGACCAGCTCCGCCCGATCTCCTTCATCCCGCACGTCGCCCCGTACGCCGCCGGCTCCGTGCTGGTCTCCTTCGGCGAGACCCGCGTCATCTGCGCCGCCACCATCGAGGAGGACGTCCCCCGCTGGATGAAGATGCAGCGGGTCGAAGGCGGCTGGCTCACCGCCGAATACAGCATGCTGCCCTATTCCACCCTCGAGCGGAAACAGCGCGACATCACCCGCGGGAAGCTCGACGGCCGCTCCTCGGAAATCCAGCGACTCATCGGCCGCGCCCTCCGTGCCGTCACCGATCTCACCAAGCTCGGCCAGCGCACCATCTGGATCGATTGCGATGTCCTCCAGGCGGACGGTGGCACCCGCACCGCCTCTATCACCGGCGGCTGCGTCGCCCTCGCCATCGCCCTCAACCGCCTCATGGCGGAGGGCAAGCTCAAGGCCTTCCCCCTCACCAAGCTCGTCTCCGCCATTTCCGCCGGGGTTGTCGATGGCCTCCCCGTCCTCGACCTCGACTACATCGAGGACAAGGATGCCGCCGTGGACTTCAACGTCGTCATGACGGAGAGCGGCGATTTCGTGGAAGTCCAGGGCAGCGGCGAGGAGGCCGTCTTCTCCGGCGTCGAAATGACCGCCATGCTCGAGCTCGCCAAAAAGGGCTCCGCCGAGCTCACCGCCCTCCAGCGCCAGGCCATCCTGGACGCGGATCGCCCTTCCGGCGACTCCCTCGCGGCCCTCGCCGCCGCCTTTTCCCGCTAGGGACGGCTTTCTTTCTCCTTGCACCGCCCTCCCGCGACCGTAGCTTCGCGTGATCCTCTACCGTTTTCGGACGGTGGCGGATTCATATAAAACCGGGGTCCTTAGCGGCCCCATTCATAGTAGACCAGTAAACCAAAGCCAAAACATGAAAGCCAAATATCGCCATCACGGCGGTTTCACCTTGGTGGAGCTGCTCGTGGTGATCGTGATCATCGCGGCCCTCGCGGGCCTCTCCGCTCCCGTCATCCTGAAGCAGCGCAAGGCTGCCGACCGCACGGAAGCGCTCAACAACATCCGCCAGATCGGGATGTCCATGTTCGAATTCGATAGCGAATATGGCACCTTCCCCGACAACAACACGGCGGAAGACGTGAAGGAAAACACGGGGACCTCCCTGAACTTCGCCGGCAATTTCTCCAACGACTACTTCCGCCAGCTCATCGCTGTCGGTCTGAAGTCCGAGAAGCCCTTCTGGTGCAAGACCTCGTTCTCGCCCAAGAAGCCCGACGACGTTTATCAGACCCCCGCCAAGGCGCTTGAAGCCGGCGAAGTCGGTTTCAGCTACATCATGGCTACCCAGACCGAAGGACAGAGCAGCTCCGGTGACCCGGGCCGCCCGGTCGTCGTGTCCCCCTCCTACAAGGCTCAGACCGACTGGACCTTCGACCCCGAGCCATACGGTGAAAAGGCGATCGTACTCAAGTTGGACAACAGCGCCGCGGCCATGAACATCCGCGTGGACAACAAGTACATCAGCACCGGTGTCGCCGGCCGCTACTTGCAGACCACCGGTGACAACACGCCTTGGGGTTCCGACATGAACCCGATCCTCCGCGCCCCGCAGCCCCGCGGCGGTGGCAACTGATCGATCGCGATTGATCCACTGACTGAATCACTCCAGCCGGGGAGCCCTCACGGGCTTCCCGGCTTTTTTGTTCCCGCCGCCTTTTTCTAGCGTAGCGGAAGGACTCGGTTCTTCCGGCCGGGTGCGCCCGCTACCTCCCCTTAAGTCATGGCCACATCTTCCATCCCCCGTGCCCGGAGGCGATTCCGCTTCGGACATCTCATCCTCATCCTCGTTATCCTCGCGGGCCTCATCGGCGCCGCCCTCCCTTGGATCCGGAAACAACAACAGGCATCCCTCCAAACCCGGGCCCTCGACAACCTCCGCCAACTCGGCACCGCCCTCTTCGAGTTCGACAGCGAATACGGCACCTTTCCGGACGACAACACCGCGGAAGACGTGAAGGAGAACACGGGCACCGTCCTCATTCTCTCCGGCCCCTACTCGAACGACTACTTCCGCCAGATCATCGCCGAAGACCTCGCCAGAGAACGAGCCTTCTGGTGCAAAACCTCCTTCTCCCCGAAGAAGCCCGACGACATCACCGACCCTCCCTCCCGCGCCTTGTAAGCCGGAGAAGTGGGTTTCAGCTACGTCATGGCGGCCCAAACCGAAGGCCAGAGCAGTTCCGGCGATCCTGGCCGTGCCGTCGTCATCGCACCTTCCTACAAGGCCCGCGCCGACTGGACCTTTGACTCGCAGCCCTTCAACGGAAAGGCCCTCGTCTTGAAAATCGACAACAGCGTCTCGGCCATGCGCATCGATCCGGGCAACAAGTTCGTCAGCACCGGTGTCAAAGACCGCTACCTCCAAACCGTCGGTGATGGCGAGCCTTGGGGTTATGTTCAGGAGCGCGTCCTTCGCGCCCCCTTGCCTGCCGCGAGCCAAGATTGATTTCATCTCCGACACCCCTTCCTGACTCCACATGACCACGGGATGCCCCGCGCGGCCGCCAGCCGCAATCCTTGCCCTCCACCTTGGCCCTCCGTAGGCGCGGTGGTGACACCGCGAAAGCGACTCTCGCGGCCCGCTCCAAGGTTCCGTCGTTCCGCCTTCAGACCAATGCCGTTAAGGACTGGATGCAGCCATTGACACGGATTATACGGATTCAACGGATTTTACGGATAAGTATGACGAGCCGAGCAGAACCAAATACTTTCCGGTCTCCGGTTTCAAAGATCTCTGCCCCGGGATCCGAAATCCCTGCAATCCGTTGAATCCGTATAATCCGCGGCAAACTGCTCCGATGCCTCGTGTGGATGTCCGCCTCCAGAATGAGTCCTTAACGGCATTGGCCTTCAGGCGGCTGCCTTTTGCGTCAAAAGAATAGCTCCTCGGAAACCGGACATCCCTTCTTCCAATCTTCACCGCCGATTCTTGGTATTACCATAATCCTGTCACTCGGGATGGATAGATTCGATAGAGATCAACCATTCTACCGAATGACGAGCGAAGCCACCTCGCCCTCCGTACCCGCCCGCAGAAAACGATTCCAGTATGGATGGGTCATCGTGGTGATCCTCATCCTTGTGGGGCTGGCCGGTTTGAGTAGCCCGGTGGTTCTGAAATCGAGGAAAGCGTCGGATCGAACGGAGGCCTTGAACAACATCCGCCAGATCGGAATGTCGTTGTTCGAATTCGACAATGCCTATGGCGGCTTTCCCGATGACGCGACGGCGATAGAGGTAAGGAAAAAGACCGGAACCGACTTCAAGCTCTCCGGTGAATTCTCGAATGACTACTTCCGTCAACTCATCGCCG
>CAMLOZ010000153.1 GCA_946481625.1 uncultured Haloferula sp.
ATGGCAGTCACTATCCCACCGGCTCGACCGAGAAACTGAAGCCGTATGCGCCGCAGGCACCCGCCTCGACTCCCGGTCAACCGATGGGCGGCACGGGCCTCAGCGGCCTGGTGCTTGCGGACGACACGGATAGCGCCTTCGCTGCCAACTGGCCGGAGGCGCGGGTCTTCTACATCGCGAACCCGATCACCAACCGCATCCAGATCGTCACGCTCTCGAAGGATGACAAGGGACGGCCAGCCTACAGGAAGCAGGATGATTTCTTGGTTTCCTCCGACGAATGGTTCCGCCCCGTTTCCATCCAGTTCGGGCCGGACGGCTGCCTCTACATCGCGGATTGGTACAACAAGATCATCTCGCACAACGAGGTGCCGCGGAATCATCCCGAGCGGGACAAGACCCGCGGCCGGATTTGGCGTATGAAGCCGAAAGGCTTCCGGCCCGTGGCCTCCCCGGACCTCACTCAACTCGCGACTCCGGAACTACTGGATCACCTCGGTGCCCCCAACAGCCGCGTCGCCCGCATGGCATGGGAGGAGATCGGCGACCGCGCGGACCCGAACATGGTCCCGCTGCTCGGCAAGATCGCCTCGGATGAATCGCAACCGCTTCCGAAACGCCTGGGTGCCCTTTGGGCCGTGCGCGAGATGCGGGCGCTCAATCGCGACCTGCTCCTCCGCCTGGCCGCGGACAAGAATCCGGACCTCCGGCGCGAAGCCGTGGAAGCGGCGGCCGATGCCCGCCTGTTAGGGGGGAACCTCTTCCTCCGGATGGTGTTTCACGCGACCGAGGCGGGACCCGACTTCGGCGTCTCCTGCGCCTTGGCCAATGCGCTTCTCTATCATCAGGAGCCGACCACCGCCATGATGTCTGCCATTGCCGCACTCGCTCCGCCGCCTGCCGAGGGCGACACCCGCGAAGCCTACGAGGCGAACTTCCTGCGCTATCTCGTCCGCCGTGCCCTGGAAGCCCATCCACTAGCCACTTGGACCGCCTTTGCGAATCCGAGCATGGAATCGGAGGAAGCGAAGCGGATCTGCGCCCTTGCCTCGCCTCCGCCGGATGGAGCCCTTGCGCTCGTGAAACTCTTGCCGGGCCTCACGAGGCCGCTTGATGCGGACGAGATCGCCTTGCTCGGTTCCCAGCTTTCGCAGCCCGCCGTGGCGAAGACCTTCGGCAAGCAATTGGATCGGTCCGGGAGTCGTGAGGCCTTGCTCCGTTCGCTCCTGCGCCTCGATCCCGTCGTCGCCTCGAACGAGGCGCTGCGCGATGCCGTGGCCTCCGCGGCGGAGAAGATGATGAAGGAGTCGCCGGACAAGCTGTCCCTCGCTACGGAGTTGGCGCGCCGCTTCCGTCTGACCAGGCTGGCCCCCGCTTTCCGCACGCTCGCGCTCAAAGAGACCCGCCCGCCCGAACTGGCGGGTCTGCTCCGGACCCTGAATGAAATGCAATCCGCCGATGCAGGAATGTGCCGGTCCTTGCTCGATCATGCGGATCCCGGCGTGGTTCGCGAAGCCCTGATCGGATACGCCACGACGGGCGGCCCGGAGGCGGTGGAGGAGATCGCGAAGCGGTGGACCTCGCTCTCCGGTGTCATGCGTCAATTTGCCGTTGGCGGAGTGGTCTCTAACAAGGATTCGGCTGCCGCCTTCGCGCGGTCCGTGTCGCAAGGCGGGTTTCACGGCTTTGATCTTTCGGCGATGGAGAAACTCGCCGCGGTGCTAGGCAGGGATCATGCCGATTTCCAGGAGGTCCTGCAAAGCGTGGATGGTCTGGCCATGCCTTCGCTCCGCTTCCCGGGGAAGCAGCATGCCGTGGTGGAATCCGGGCTGAGCTTGGCCGGACCGTTCACCGTCGAGTCATGGGTGAAATTCGACCCGGGAATCGACAACCGCGATGGCCTCCTCGGCACGCGGGGAGGTGGTGCCGACATCAATTTCTACGACGCCCGCTTGCGCCTGTACAGCGGCAGTGCCGACATCGTGATCGCCGACCGGCCGCTGGAGGCGGGAAAGTGGACGCATTGTGCCGTGACCCGGGACCAAAGCGGCAAGGTCGCGCTCTACCTCGATGGCGAAGTCGCGGGACTCTCGTCCGGGAACTTCACCGCGCCGATGCGTTCCCTCGATATCGGCCGCGCGAATCAGCCGGGCGGGACGGCGGGCAACTTCCTTGAATACCGCATCTGGAATATCGCCCGCGGCCAATCTGAGATCCTCGCGAACTATCGGACGCGCTTCCCCGCCGGTGCCGCGGTGCCGGGGCTTGTCATGCAGGTGAACGGCGAAGCTCCCGGCCCCAGGCCCGTCGGCGGCGCGTTTGTCGACTGGACTTCCGATTTCCCCGAACTGCTCACACCGGATGCCGCCAAGGCCCTCGCCGCGAAGTTCGAGCGGATCCGTGCCCTCGCCGCGAAACCCGGCGACCCCGAAGCCGGCAAGCAACTCTTCCAAGCCACCTGCATGATCTGTCATCAGGCACGGGGGCAGGGGACCGCCATCGGCCCCGATCTCAGCGGTGCCGGTGCCATGGGCACGGAGAGCCTGCTGCGGAATATCCTCACGCCGAACGCCCAGCTTGAGAGCGGCTACTACCGGCACGATGTAACTTTGAACGACGGCAGTCTTCTCAGCGGGTTCCTCGCTTCCGGGAGCAAGGACATGCTCGTCCTTCGCCAGATCGGGGCGAACGAACGCGCGATCCCGAAGAACCAGGTGAAGGATCACATCGTGTCGAAGCGCTCCCTCATGCCGGAAGGCCTTCTCGACGGGCTTTCGGACCAACAGGTTTCCGACCTGTTCTCATATCTTGGCACGTTGAAGTAGCAGTTCGCCGGCAGCACCCGCGGGCCGTCCCCGCGGCGGAGAGTTCTCACTTCTTCGCCGGATCGTAGAAGATCCGGATATCCGCCTTCTCCCCGCCGAGCAATTGTTGCGCACGCTTCAAGGCATCGCGCGTCGAGAGGTTCGGATTACTGGGGCGGTTCAGGAAGACATTGCTCTCGCCGCCCTTGCGGTTCGCGCCTTCTTGCACCGTGGTCAGCACACCGGAGTTTTTCAGCACCCGGTACACGTCCCGCGTCGCCCCCGAGATCAGCACGTGGCGGTCATTCGCGCGCATGAATTTGACGAGGTCTTCGAGCGCCAGCACCGAGGTCGCATCGAGATGCCGCGCATTCTTGAGCCGCAGGATCATGATCTTGAGCGAAGGGTCCGCCGCGGTTCTCTGGATCTGCGTGCGGAAAAGTTCCGCCGCGCCGAAGAAGAGGTCGCCCTCCACGTGCACGATCGAGATCGCGGGATTCGGCCGCTGCCGCTTCTCGCCCATCTGCCTCAGTTCGCCCGCATCGTTGAACTCGTACTCCACCAGGTGCGGCCGGCTCGCCTTCCGCAGGAAGAGGGTGATCGATACCGCCACGCCGATGAAGATCGCCACGTGCAGGGGCGCGATCAGCGTGGAAATGAAGGTGGTTACCAGCACCGCGGCGTCGTCCGGCGTGGACCGCGCGCAGATCCGGATGTTGTGGCGGTTGATCAGCGCCAGCGCGATCCCGATCACCAGCGCCGCAAGTGCCGCCTTTGGCACGTAGTCGATCACCGAGATTCCGAAGCGCGGTAGCCACGCGATCAGCAACGCCGCCGACAGCACGAGGATGCCCGAATAGATCGATGACATCCGCGTTCTCGCGCCCGAGCCGAAGTTGAGCGTCGAGCGCAACAGCGAGCCCGAAGCCGGCATGCCCCCCGCGATTGCCGAGGCGACGTTCGCCACGCCGACCGCGAACATGTCCTGGTTCACGTCCGCCCGGTCGCCCGAGCGGGATGCGATGGTCTTCGCCATCAGGGTGTTCTCCAGGCAAGCGAGAAAGGCGATGGCCAGCGCCACTCCCAGCAGCGTCGAGATATCTTCGAAGATCCCGCTGCGGGTGAGCTGTGGAAAGGCGGGGATCAGATCCTCCGGCGTGAAGGTCTGGAAGCGCGCGACATTCGCGAAGGGCGCGACGCCCTGTTGGATCAGGGTGCCGAATACCGCGGATACCACGATCAGGATGATGGCCAGATTCGGCCAGCGCGGCTTCAGCCGTTTCATCAGCATGAAGGCGGCGAAGGTTGTGGCACCGATGATCACCGGTCCCCAGTCGGCATTCGGCAGGGAGCGTACCAAGGCTTCCACCAGACCCACGAAAGTCCTCGGCCGTTGTTCGTCCACCTCGAATGCGATACCTAACAGGTGCTTGAACTGGTTCGTCATGATCAGCACCGCCGCGCCGGAAACGTAACCGACCAGCACCGATCGCGAGATATACTGCAGCAGATCCGCCACCCGCAGCACCGCCCCGAGGACACAGAAAATCCCCACCATCAGCACCAGGAGGGGCACCAGTTGGGTCTCGCGCACCGCTAGCATCGGCTCGACCGCGAAGAAGCCGAAGAGCATGAAGGCGGTCGCGTTGGTGGGGCCAAGGATCGTATGGCGCGATCCCGCGAAGAGCGGCGCGATGATCGAAGCCGCCGCGGAGCAGGCGATCCCGAAGACGATCGGCAGTTCCGCGATTGCCGCATAGGCGATGCCCTGCGGGATATCCAGCAGCGAGACATTGAGCGCCGCCTTCCCGTCCGCGCGGAACTTCCCTTTATCGTATTTCCGCAGCGTGTGGAGAATCGGCAGCGGATCGAGCCGCCCTCCCCGGAAGAACTCCACGAGGCGTCGGAGTATCCGGCGGGGGTGGAAATGCTGGCTCATGGGATCGCCCTTCGCTTCAGCGGAACCGGGCGCGCCTCAGCAGGTAGAGGCCTAGCAGAATACACACGATGTTCGGTCCCCACAAGCCCGCGAGCACCGCCGCCTTCGTGGTGCCGCCGCCCATGCCGCAAATGAAGTAGGCCGCGCCGATCAAAAGGCTGAGTATTAGTCCGGTCGATGTGTCTTTCCGGCGCGCCTTGATCCCCAGCGGAATCCCGATGAAAGCGAAGGCGAGGCAGGCGAACGACGAAGAATACCGGCGCTGCATCTCCGCCCAGTAGCGACCGATCCGGTAGCGCGAGGCCAAGCCGGGGTTCTTGTTGAGATACTCGCCGATTTCGGCGTTGTTCATTGCGGAAGGCTTCTCCTTGCGTGCCCGAAGCTCGAAGGGCACCACTGCCGGCACCGCTTCGCTGGAGACCGCGATCTCGGGCTTTCCGTCCTCCTTGGTGGACTCGATGTAGGCGTCGAAAAGGTGGAAGCGGAACTCTTTCTTCACCTCGTCCACCACCGCCTGAGCCCGCATCGCATGCACGTAGCGCGCCGGGCTCGGCTTTTCCGCTTTGGGATCGGGGATTACGAAGAGATGCAGGCCCTTCAGGTTCGTCCCGTCGGACTCGTCCAGATAGACCCGTGCGTTCTTCGCGCTCTCCTCGAGCCGCTCCAGCCCGTCCTCCTCGGCCGCCGCCCTCAGCATGCTGCGCGGGTCCATGAAGAAAGCTTTGATCAGGATCTCGTCCGCGAACTTGTTGGACTTCGGCGCCACCTCGACGTTCAGCCACAGGCACAGCGCCGAAAGTGCCGCCCCGATCGCGAAGACCGGCGCGGAAAGACGGGCCAGGCTGATCCCCGCCACCCGGAATCCGGTGAGCTCGTGGTCGGACGACATCCGGCCGAAGACCAGCAGCACCGCGGAAAGGAAAGCCCAGGGAATCGTGTAGATCAGGGAAAAGGGGATCACGCTGACCAGGAAATCCCAGATGATCGAAAGCGGCGCGCCGAATTCCACCAGTAGCGGGCGGATCTTCTGGAAGACGCTCCCCATGATCAGGATCGTACTCAGCAGAAGGATGGCAAACACCGTTCCGGTGATGACCTGACGGCCGATGTAGCGGTCGGAAAGACGCATGTAGTGCTCGGAGCTTGTCCCCGCCCGCGCAGGCTGTCCAGAGGGGAGTCGCACTTCTCCGCCCGGCCGGCCCCTCCTAACGGTTAGCGAATGTGGTCAAAAATCCTTGCCGCGACGGACGAGGCTGCTTTCCTGCCGGTCGAATTTGTCGGGGAAACCCGCCCGATTCGATTACCTCCTCGCCGGTACGGAGCCTGCTCCTGCCATTTTCCCAGCCAGCCCGAACTCTCACACATGTCCCAATCCACCGACTCCGGGGAATCCCGGTCGCCCTTGGCTTCGTCCCGTCGTGGTGTCCTCGGCACCCTCGGCCTTGGTGCTTTCGCCTTTCTTGGCTCGAATACGCCCGCTTCCGCGCTTTTCTCTCAGAAATCCGCCGGTCCGAAGGTCACGGTGAATTCGTCTTCTTCCAACCGCGGCACCTCCGCCGTCCGGGCCGCCGCGCTCGATCTCTCGGCCCTGCCGCCGGAATGGATCACCCTTCAGGGCGGCGAACTCAAGGTTTACGCCGCTTACCTCACCTCCATCAAGCTGCAGCGCCTCACGCCGCAGCAGGTGATCGAGGCCCACGCCAAGCGCCACGGCCGTCTTTGGAACAAGATTCCGCCCCGCAGTCTCTGGCGTCAGATGGTGCCGACCCTCCGCGTCGTGGACCGTGTCGCCATGGAGCTCGGCCAGCCGGTCGGCGAGATCGTCTCGGCCTATCGTTCTCCCGCCTATAACGCGACCTGCCCGGGTGCCCGCAGCGGCTCCTGGCACCAGGCGAACGTCGCCGTTGACGTGAAGTTCTCCGCCTCCCCGTCCTCCGTGGCGGGTGCCGCCCGTTCGCTCCGCTCCCGCGGCCTCTTCCGCGGCGGTGTCGGACGCTACGGGACCTTCACCCATATCGATACGCGCGGGCAAAATGTCGATTGGTGAGCCGCCCGTGCCCTGCGGGGAGATAGCATACTACGCGATCAAGTAGTTCGATTAACTTGATTATCTGTCTTGTGGGCCTATCCTCCGGCTCGTGCATAACCTTACCTCTCGCGCCTTCCGCGCCAAGTCGTTTGCCTCGCTCATAGCGTGCGCTGCTCTGTCGGCCCCGGCATTCGGGGCGGTGAACTACACCACGGACGGTTCCACGATCACCGTAACTTGGGATGAAACCTTCATCCTGAACACCTCGAGCTTCGGCTCGGGGTACGTATTCCTGATTGTTGAAGACGTCTTCGACGTGCCGGGTCCTTCGGAGGAAGCCTATTTTTCCGGGGTCACCTCGATGAGCCAGTCGGTTTTCATCAACGGCGGATCCGGCCAATCGGTGACGAATTGGACCGGTTGGCAGTACCGTCCGGGAGAGGAACATGACTACAGCTCGGTGGATGCAGCCTTCGGTCTCGATACCATCGGGCTGCCTGCGATCGCCGCGGGAGATACGTTCCGCTGGACCGGTTCGATGACCGTGAACGTCTCGAACCCGGAGTACCGCATGCCCGACAATCCCGGGTCAACGACAGCATACCTGGCCGCAAACGATGGCACCTACTCCAATGTGATTTCCACCGTGGTCACTGTTCCCGAACCGTCCTCGGTCGGATTGCTGGCCGGTTCGCTGCTTCTTGCTTTCCGCCGCCGTCGCCGCGCCTGAGCGTCGATTGCCAGCCGATATTCTTCGAAGGGTTTGGAGATCACTTCTCCAGACCCTTTTTCACGAGATCCTCTTT
>CAMLOZ010000154.1 GCA_946481625.1 uncultured Haloferula sp.
CTTCGCCCGCGCCTCCCATGCCTCCCGGGATTCCACCTCGGGAAAGCCCCACGGCGAGTTGTGGGTCTTCGGCTGGGCCGACACCGCGGGCAAGCCCGCCAGTATTACCCCGCAAGCGGCAAACAAGGAGAAGTGCATCGGAGAATGAATCGCCAATACGCCGCCGAAGCCTAGCAATCTCTCGACCGAAGGCCCTTCGCCCGCGTCAGCCCCGGGAGCGCGGAGCCACTGGCCCACAATAGGCGTGGCACCCAATCCCCGCACTTGCCCCTGCCCCCGTGCAATGCCATCACGGCCCCGTGGAATCCATGGAACAAATCGTAGCGCGCGAGGTGGGAGCGGAAGGGCTGGCCGACATGGTCGCCGCCTTCTACCGCCGCGTGAAGACCGACGACCTGCTCGGCCCGCTCTACCCCGAGGCCGACTTTGAAGGCGCCGAGCAACGCCTGCGGGAGTTCCTCCAGTTCCGCTTCCTCGGCGACCCAACCTACACGGAGAACCGCGGCCACCCGCGCCTGCGCATGCGCCACTTCCCCTTCGTGATCGGCGAGTCCCAGCGCGACCGCTGGCTCCAACTCATGGAAGCGTCCATGAACGAGGTTGGCATCGCCGGCCAAGCCCGCGCCGTCATCTCGCCCTTTTTCGCGCAGGTGGCGGAGGCGATGCGGAACCAGTGATCCGGAGACCCCGCCACTCCGCAAGGCCTCGAGCGACCTAGCTTTCCGGAAGCTCCCGCTTCGCCGAAATTTCCGCTCCGGTGCTGTTCGTCCCTTTGAAGACGTCGGAACCCCGCGCGATCGAAAAGCGGTCGATAGTACCGCCACCCCATTCGACCACGTAGGTCCGTTTTCCCCCGGATTCGGATTCGAGTTTCCAAGTCCCGGAGGCCATGATGGTGAAGGCGACCCCATCGCCAGTGAAGATGTAGAAGGCACGCACGCTGCCCCACCGCCAGACGCCGATCAGAGGATCATCGCCGCCCGCCAGGCACTCGGCGGGAATCTTCTTCGCCCGGACCGTTTCGTTGTGGGCGTTCTTGCCCTCCAAGGTTTTCCCATCCGGAGCCACGGTCACGGTCACGATCCATCCTTGGTCCCAAGACAAGGTGTAATGGCTGCCGCGGTCATCGGCGGAATCCAGTTTCCATGTTCCCGGCTTGTCTTCCACCCGCCGGTGGAGAGTGCCATCCGGGCGGAAAGTCAGGATATTGTCGCCCTTCCAGTTCCAGACGCCGACGATGGCTTGGGCACCTCCGGACTCCACGATCACGCTTCCCGCCGGAATGAAGTCCTCCGGCTTGACCTCCGAATTCTCGCCCCAGCTCTTGCTCCGTTCGGTGCCGTTCACCATGTACTTCACGGTCAGCCCCTTGTTCCAGCCGGGGTTCGGATCGGCACCGAGATCACCCGGGCTCACTCGGAAGGCCCGGCGCTCCTTGATCAAAAGCTCTCTGACGCGCTCGGTGACATCCGCATCCTTGCCGCCGGTACCGTAGATCGCGGAAAGCACCTTGAGCTCCACTTCCGGCACGACGGCTTTCGCTCCTGGCACACCGAGCGAAGCGGTCCAGCGGTCGAGATCCGCTGCCGCATCGACCCGGCGCTGGATCGTGGCGGCCACATCCGGCGTGGCCTCCGCCAAGGCGGCATTCATCCGGGTGACATAGGAATCGCGGATCTTGCCGGCCTTCGAGTTGAAGGCGGCGTCGATCGCCCTCTGTTTCTCGGCGCAGTAACCCACCACCTTGCGCATCTGCTCGGACATGCGGAAGCCGCTGTCCGACGAGACCCTCGCAGGCACCCGGTTGTTACGCACCGTTTCCTTGAGCAGGTTGACATCCCGCCGCCAGGCGGACACCTCGTTCTTGCTGAGGTCGTTGAGCCAGGTATCGAGATCCCAGTGGAAGGTCTTGGCATTCGCCGCGAGTTCCTTGTCCCGATCCTTCCCGAGATTCGCGACAAGCTGCTTTGCCTTCTCTTCGAGTTCCACCAGCGTGGGAGGCAGAGGTGCCTCGGCCACCGGCGGCGGGTCGGCGGGCTGGCTGGTTTCCAGCGCAGCGATCCGCTTCGGGCCGCTCGGCCACGCGACGACGAAGCCCGACGCCCTGTCGCCGGAATAACTGTTCTCCCATCCATGGCCGGGCACCACCTTCAATCGACCGCCGGCCACGCTTGCCTGCGACTCGTCGCTCCAGCGGGTGTATTCCCAAGGATCACCATTGGCCCAAGCCCAGGCCTCTTCCTCGCGGCTGCCCCCGAGCCAGTAGCCCTCGCGACCGTCGGCGGGAAGCTTCGTCGCCAGCCAGTCGTCCAGCTCCTTGGTGGAAGCGGACAAGAGCTCCCCTCCCGCCGCCGCGGCAAGCTCCGCGGCTTGAGAATAAGTGGACGGCCCGTTCGCAACCAGAATGCGGCCCTCCTCACGCTGCAAGGTGCCGGGCGGATACACCGGGACGCCCGCTGCGATCGATTCGCCGGTGCGCTTCAGCATTTCATCGAGAGCCGCCGGATTCTTGCCATCCTCCCGCCACTGGATTGCAAAGGGATAGCGATCCCCGGGCTCGCGTGCCTGGAGCCCGCCCTTGCCGTCGAGAATGAGATACGGCCCCTCGCCTTCCGGCTTCAGCGACTCCGGCCACGGGCTGCCATCCACCCAGGACCAAAGATCCGGCCCCGCACTGCCGCCACCGATCCACAGGCCGGCCTCCGCTCCTCCCTCCGCCGCAGGCATGAGCAGGGCGAGCTTATCCAGATCCTCGTCCGACTTCGCGACGAACAAATGCGCGCCGTGCTCCTCCGCAAACGCGGACGCCGCCGGCCATCCCATCGCGGTCGGGATCACCATGAAGCGCGAACTGCCAAGCGCCACGCTGCCCTCGGGCATCTCATCGCGCTTGCCGCCCCGCAGCCGGCTTTTCAACCGGGCCAAGGCCTTGAGCGGCGACTCGGCACGCTGCACGCCGGGCCGCGCGGGCTTGTCAGGCTTGTCGTCTTTCCCCACCGCCGTCGGCACCTCTTTCTCCGGGTCTTCGACCGCCACCGCCCGCTCCACCTGCTCGACCGCCTTCTTGATCTCGGCTGCCTTCGCCTTGCGGTAGGAATTGAACTTCGACCAACCGATCGCCCCGACGACGATGGCAATGGCGAGCATCACCAAACCGGCAACCGCACCCGACGACGAGGACGATGAGGACCGCACCACCGTCCGCGGCGCTGCCGCAGGGTGGACCGGATCGGCCAACGGCGCATTGCGGCGCGGGCCCAAGGGCGATTGGTTCGGCAAGGGCGCGGGATACGGCTGCGCCAACGGCGAGAACGGCCGGCGCGACCACGCCTCGAGATCCGCGGACATCTGCTCCGCCGTCTGGTAGCGTTCCTCCGCCACCGGATTCATCGCCTTCTCGCAGATGCGGTCGAGCGTGGCGTCGCAACCGGAAAGCTTCGAGGGCGGGATGTAGCCGTCGTACGGCGGACAGCGGCCGATCAAAAGTTCGTAGAGCACCACCCCCAGCGCGAAGAGATCCGAACGCCGGTCCGCCTGCTCCGGATGCCGCAGAACCTCCGGTGCCACATAGCCGGGCGTCCCCATCACCAGCCCCGAGCCGTCCGAATCCACCGGCCGCGCGAGTCCGAAATCCCCGATCTTCGGCGCGGCCCGCGGCGTAAGCAGGATGTTCGCCGGCTTGATGTCGCGGTGGATCACACCGTTTTCGTGCGCGTGCGCGAGGCCGTCGCAAATGCCCTTCACGATCCCGACCGCCTGACCCGGATCGACCGCCAGGTTCTGCGCGGAGTGGAACAGCGACTTGCCGTTGACGTACTCCATCACGATGTACGGCATGCCGTCCACCTCGCCATAATCGAAAACCGAGATCAGGTTCGGGTGATTCAGCTTGGCCATCGCCTTCGCCTCGGTCTCGAAGGAGGCGACGAACTGCGCGTCCTCCCCGAGTTCCCGCGGCAGGATCTTGATCGCGACATCCCGGTCCAACCGGCGTTGCCGCGCCTTGTACACCGCACCCATGCCGCCCTTGGCGACGAACGCTTCAAAATCGTACGACGGCAGCAAGGCTGCCAGCGTTTCCAAGGACGGGGCTTCGAAGTTATCCAGGCTCATCGGAGGAGTTGCCCACGCGGCATATCAGAACGGGGCGGTGCTGGCGATTGGAACCGCCACCGGACTTCATAGCGGCCGGCTGCCCGGGGT
Organism: uncultured Haloferula sp.; assembly: GCA_946481625.1. Next base: position 4,204 of record CAMLOZ010000154.1, read on the forward strand.
TCTCCGGTGGCTCAGCCTTCCTCCACACGCTTGCCTTGGACCTTCATGCTCTCGCTGTTCATGCCCTCGAACTCGTCCCCGTCTTTCGAAAGGGTGAGCTTGTCCACCCAACCCGACTGCCAGCGAACCGTGTACGAGTGATCCTCGCCCTTGCTCCAGGTGCCCTTGTCATCACCCTTCAAGACCGAATTGTCAGGCCGGAAGACACACATCGCCGGACCCCACTTCCACGGGCCGACCAGCGGATCATCCCCCTGGAGAATCCTCCAGCCGGTGATCCGGTCGCCATTCTGGTTCGAACCGGCCAATTCGTTCCCGGTGTAGGACAGGGCCACCTTGTCGATCCACTCGCCCCGGTTCCAATTCACCTCGTAGCGACCGGCGTCCAGAAGCTTCCAAGTCCCCTTTTGCTTCTTGGTTTCGTTGTAGAGAGAGCCGTCCGTGCGGATGAGGACCACTTCCCTCGACATCCACACCCAGCGTCCCGCGAGATCACCGCTGACCGTGGCCTCGGAGGACGCAACTCGGATCATTTCCTCTTCCGCCCCTTCCTCCGCTCCGGTGATGAACGTCGTCCACGTCTTCAAATCCCCGGCCTTCTTGACCCGCGCTTCCGCCAGCTTCGATCCCTTCGCATCGCCCGCCGCGGCCAAGCTCTTCGCCTGCTCCGCCACCCGCGTGGCATAGGAAGCCCGCGCCTTGTCGGCCTTCGAATCGTGGGCCGCATCGATCGCCTTCTGCTTCTCCGCGGAGTGATCGCAGATCTTCGCCATCTTGTCGGAGAGGCGCACCCCGCTATCGGCCGCCACCTTCTCCGGTACCCGCACTCCCCGGAGCAGGGCCTTGAGCAGGGTCACGTCGCGATTCCACTTCGCCTGGTCGTTTTTGCTCAGATCCTTGTGCCAGGCCTCGATGCCCCAAGTGAAAGCCTTCGCGTTCTCGGCAAGTTCCTTGTCGCGATCCTTGCCGATCTTCTCCAGGTAGGCCTTCGCCGTGGCGTCCAGCTTGGCGACTTCCGCCGGGACATCCGCCCCGTTGAGGTCCTCGGGTTCCGCCTCCCCGGCGGAGGCCATGGCCAGGCCCTCGCCGGCACGCACCAGCGCATCCGGCAATTCGCCGGGGATGCTGCCGTCCTTCCGCCATTGGATGACGAAGGGATAACGGTCCGCTCGCTCCCGCATCTGCAGGTTCCCGCCCGCATCCACGATCACGAAAACCCCTTTCCCCCGCGGCTTGTCACCGAGCTCCCATGCCGAGCCGTCCACCCAGGTCCACTCGTCCTTGCCGGTGATCCCGGCACCGATCCACAGGCCCGCCTCGGCACCCGCCTCCGCCGCGGGCATCAGGACCGAAAGCTTCCGGATATCTTCGGAAGTTTTCGCGATGAAGAGATGCGCACCGTGCATCGCCGCGAACGAGGACGCCGCCGTCCAGCTCAAGGAGCGCGGCACCACCATGAAATGCGTGTCGCCCAGCTCGATGCTGCCCGCGGGCATCTCGTCCCGCTTGCCGGACGCCAGACTCTCCCGAAGCCGCCCGAGCGCCTCGATCGGGGACTCCACCGCGACGTCGTCCTTTTTGACGGTGGCAGCAGCCCGCTTCTCCTTCTTGTCGTCCGGCTTCGGCTTCACCGGGCCGGTCCTCTCGCCGCCCGCCGGCTTGGTTTCCGCCGCCGCCGCCTGGAACGCCGCCACCTTCGCCTTCTGCCCCTTGTTGTACTGCGACCAGCCGATCGCCGCGATCGCCACCGCCGCCGCGAGCATCAGCAAGCCCTTCACCCCGCCGGACGAGCTTTCCACCTTCGCAGGACGATATCCGCCGGCCGCCGCGCCCACCCGCCGGACCCCGCCGGGGCGCTTCACCGGACCCGCCACGGCATGCGCCGCTGCCGGAGCCGTGGCCCGGCGCAACCAGGCATCCAGATCCGCGGACATCTCCTCCGCGCTCTGGTAACGCAGTTCCGCCACCCGGTGCATCGCCTTGTCGCAGATGCGGTCGAGCGTGACATCGCAGCCGCAAACCATCGAGGCCGGCGGCTGGTAATCATACGGCGGACACCGCCCGATCAGCAGCTCATAAAGCACCACCCCGAGCGCGAACAAATCCGAACGCCGGTCGGCATGATCCGGATGATGCAAGACCTCCGGCGCCACATACCCCGGCGTGCCCATCACCAGCCCCGTACCGCCCGCATCGACCGGCCGGGCCAGCCCGAAGTCACCGATCTTCGGCACCACCCGCTCGTTGAGAAGGATGTTCGCCGGTTTGATATCGCGGTGGATCACCCCGTTCTCGTGCGCGTGCGCGAGACCGTCGCAAATCCCCTTCACGATGGTCACCGCCTGCAAGGGCTCCACGGCCATCTGATAAGCGGAATGGAACAGCGACTTGCCGTTCACGAACTCCATCACGATGTACAGCATCCCATCGACATCGCCATAATCGTACACCCCGATCAGGTTCGGATGGTTCAGCCGCGCCATCGCCTTCGCCTCGGTCTCGAAGGATTGGCGGAATTCCGGGTCCGCCCCCAGTTCGGGCGGCAGGATCTTGATCGCCACGTCGCGGTCCAGGCTGCGCTGCCGCGCCTTGTACACGGCTCCCATCCCGCCTTGCGCGATGAACGCTTCGAAATCATAGGCCGGAAGCAAGGCCGCAAGCACGTCAAGGGAAGGAGCTTCAAAGGAGTCCGTACTCATAGGAGGAATGGTGAGTTTGACTTAGCAGAAAACTTGGGAGCAGCGCGATTGCACAAGCACCGACATTTCATAACGCCGATACCCGCAAGAGTTGCGCCTTGTTTACGCGGAATTGACCGAGTTGACACATTCCCTGACCGCATCTTGGAGGGAATATTCAATTTTCACGCAATCTTCATCGAGTTCCCCGATTAGGGTAGCCCGCCGAAAACCACGCCTTGTCCCCTGATCGGGGGACGCTGCACTTTATTGCAACGGGGGAAGCAATCGCGACAACTCCTCTCCCCGCCTTCACTCTCCCTCCGCCGGAGCCGGGGCAGCCGGTTGCGGAGGAGGAGCCTGAGGCTGCGGTGCCGGAGTTCCCGGCGTGGTCGGGGCTTGCATGCCCTCTGCGTCCGCCTTCTCCTGCTCTTCCACGGGCTGCTTCTCGCGCTCCTTCTTCGCCTCGGAAATCTTGCCCCAAAGGAACGCCAGCGCACCGATCACCAGCGCACCGATCAGGATGTGCTGCAGCAAGGCCCAGTCCGTTCCCCCCTTCTTCTTCTTGTGCACCACCACCGGGGCCGGCCTCGCCGGGCGGCGCGGCGCGGTGTGCGCCACCGGCACAGGCTGCGGACGCCCCGGAGGCCGCTGCATCGTCTTCAGCGAGGAGGTATGCGGCTCCTTGTTC
>CAMLOZ010000155.1 GCA_946481625.1 uncultured Haloferula sp.
GTCCGTGAAGGTCAGCAAGCGCTCGAAGGACTCCTCCCGCTCCTTCCCCGTCACATGCCGCAGGTCCGCCTGCAGCGTCAAATTCTCCAGCACCGTCAGGTCCTCGTACAAGCCGAACTTCTGCGGCATATAGCCCACCTCGCCGCGGATCGCCGCCGCATCGGTAATCGGATCACGTCCCAGCGTCCGGATCGTCCCCGCATCCGGCTCCATCAATCCCGCGATCAAGCGCAGCAAGGTCGTCTTGCCCGCACCGTCCGGCCCCACCAACCCGGTGATCAACCCCTTCCGCACCTCCCCCGACACCGCATCCAGCGCCGGCGACTCCATCCCCTTGAAGGACTTCGTCACCCCCTCGAAGCGGATCACGACCGTGGCTGCAGCATCCTGCTGCAGGGCCTTCTCAGAAGCACCGGTTCCGTTCTCCTCTGACATCGCCTCCGGCATTTGGTTGCGCTCGATCTCTTTCTTCCTCCGCTTTCGCCTCTGCGGCCTCCGCGTCTCCGCGGTTCGTTCAATCAAAAGCTCTCCTTCAAAAACTTGGCGACCTTTGCGTCTTGGCGGTTCCAATCTTGCCTTCCACTTCGACGTTCAACGTTGGGCGTTCGATGTTCGATGTTCCTACTCCTCCATCACCACCCGCACCGGCATTCCCTGCCGCAGCGATCCATCCGAATCCTCCACCACCACCCGCATCCGGTACACCAGCGAGGTCCGCAGTTCCTCCGTCTCCACCGACTTCGGCGTGAACTCCGCCCGCGGCGAAACGAATCCAACCGTGCCGTGATAAGGTTCGTCCGGCCGGCCATCCGTGAAAACCTTCACCTTCGTCCCCGGCGGGAATCTCCCCAGCTCCGGCTCGTGCACATAAGCTCGCACCCACACCGGTTTCTCCAGCGAGAGCGATAGCACCGTCGGCCCGGCCTGAACGATCGCGCCCGGCTCCAGCGCCCGGGTGATCACCACGCCGTCCGAAGGACTCTTCAACTCCGTGTCCGCCAGTTGGATCTCCGCCGTCTTCACTGCCGCGCCGGCCTTCACCACCTCGGCCTCCGCCGCTCCCACCGCTGCCTCGGCGGCACCCACCGCCGCTTCCGCCGCGGCGATTTCTTCCACCCGGAAGCCGGACTCCAGCTGCTTGAGATTCGCCTCAGCCACCTTCATCCGCTGCTCCGCCTCGCGATACGCGGCTTCCGCATTCTCGAAGTTCTGCCGCGAAACCCCGTGGGTTTTCACCAGCGTCGATTGCCGTTCATACGCCCGCTCCGCGTTCTCCATGGTCACCCGGGCCTGAGCCAGGCTCGCCCGCGCCTGCTCGATTTCCTCCACCCGGTAGCCGGCGCGCTTCAGATCCGCATCGGCCTTGGCCTGGCCCAGGTTCGCCTTCACCTGGGCCAGTGCTGCCGTCGCCTGCGCGTGCGTCGCCTTCGCCTGTTCGAGCCCGCGCTGGTAAGGCTCCGCATCGATCCGCGCCAGCAGCTCGCCGGTCTTCACCGCATCGCCCTCGTCCTTCAACACTTCGGCGATCCTCCCGGAAACGCGGAAGCCCAGGTCCACCCCGCGGATGTCCACGTTCCCGTGCAGGACCAGCGCCTCTTCCTCACTACGATACTTCCCGTAGAAGTACCATCCGCCTCCGGCCAGAATGCCGAGCAGCAGGATCACCGGTATCGCCTTTTTCATCGTGCGTTTCCTTTCCATGTCAGGCCCCCGCAGATCAGATCCACGTGCTCGTCCAGGAGCTCCGCGATCTGTGCCGTGTGGGCCGCTTGCAGTTTCTTCACTCCCAGTCGTCGCAGGATCGTCGCCCGCGCCACCGTGAAGGCCAGCACCTGGCCGAACATCGCATGGGTGCGGAGCACCACCTTCGTCGAAGAGGGGTCCTCACCCGTCGCGATTCCCACCGCCTGCGCGAAAAGCTCGTGCAGCGGCTTCAAGGTCTTGTTGTAAAGCAGGTCGAAGTTCTCGCTCGGTGCCGCCTGTTCCCGCATCATCACCAGGCGGATCTTCTCGAATTCGCTGCCCTCCAGTTGCTCGCCCAGCAGCGTCCGCATCATCCGCTTGATGATCCCCGCCGCCACTTCCGGATCAGGCGTCCGGCTCGCAAGCATCTCCCGCGCTCCCTCCGCCACCCGCGCGAAGGTGCCGCGCAAGTACTCGCCGATCCCCTCCAGCACTCCCGCATACAGCTTCTCCTTGTTCCCGAAGTAATATGAAATCGCCGCCACGTTCTGGCCCGCCTCGTCCGCGATCTCCCTCACCGAGGCATTCTCATACCCCTTCTCCCCGAATTTCTTCAGCGCCGCCAGCAGCAGCTTCCGCCGCGCCTGCTCGCCCTTGTTCGGACTCGTCGGAAACAGTTCCCGCTGCACGACGGGAAAATTAGACGATCGTATAAAAATGGCAAACGAATGTGTAAATATGATTCCGCCTTCTCCCCGCACCGCCTGATCCCGAAGGGATCATAGCACAGTAACCGCGACCATCCGCTTGCGGGAGCCGCCAGCACCCTGGAAAGGGGTGCCTCCCTCACTTCCTCCGTCTCCTCGACCTCCCCCCCTTCGATGCCGGTTTTTTCTCCTCGTCCTTCTTCCTCCCCTTCGGCGGCCAGCTCTTCTCGAACTTCCGCTTCTTCTCCTTCGCTGCCTTCTCCGGCCCCTTCTTCCACTCCGTCCGCTCCACCTTCACCGCCTCGATCACCTTCCCTTCGCCCGCAATTCGGAAGTCGATGAACTTCGCCTGGAAGTCGATCCGCTGCACCTGCATCCGGATCTTCTGCCCGAGTTGGAACTGCAGCCCGCCCCGCGAGACGAAACGCATCTGCGCCTGCTCGAAGCGCCACTCGCCGCGCGGCAGATCCTCCCGTTTGATCACCCCGCGCGCCCCGATCTCCGTCGCCTCCACCATCAGGCCCATCATCCGCACGTCCGTGATGACCCCGTCGAAGGATGGCGGCTCGGGACACTTCGCGCACATCGCCAGATACTCCAGCATCTTGATCTGCTTCGTCTCGTTCTCCGCCTCGGCCGAGGCACGCTCGGTATCCGAAATGTGCCGCGCGAATTCCGCCAGCGTCGATTGACCCGGCACCGCGTCCGCCTTCTTCGGCGGGTTCTTCAGGAAAGGCTGCATCGACCGGTGCACCACCAGGTCCGCATAGCGCCGGATCGGGCTCGTGAAGTGGCAGTAGTCGCCCTTCGCCAGCCCGTAGTGCCCCAGCGGATCCGCCGCATACGCCGCGCGCTTCAGGCTCTTCAACAAACCCAGCTTGATCAGATGCTCGTCCGGACGCCCCTTCGCCGAATCTAACAACTTCTGGATGTGCGCCCGGTTCGTCAAATCGCCCGGCTCATAGCCGTGCGCCCGCGCCGTCTCCGTATACTCGTGCAGCTTCCCGAAGTCCGGATCCTCGTGCACCCGGTAGATCGTCGGCTTGTTCTTGATCTTGAGCAGCCGTGCCACCGCCTCGTTCGCCAGCAGCATGCACTCCTCGATCAATTGGTGACTCGCCGTGTGCTCCACCTGGTGCACCGAAATCGCCCGGCCCTTGTCATCCAGCTTCACCCGGATCTCCGGCATCTCCAGATCCAGCGCCCCGTCCGCGAAACGCTTCTTCCGCAGCACCGCCGCCATCGCCCAGGCCTCCTTCACCATCTCCTCCAGCCCCTTCGCCGATCCCTCCGGCGCCGGCTTCCCGTCCAGGATCGCCTGCGCCTGCTCGTAGGAAAGCTTCGCCTGGCTGTTGATCACCGCATCGCAGAAGACCGACTTGCTCACCTTGCCCGTCGGGGAAATCTCGATCACCGCGCACTTCGTCAAACGGTTCACATCCGGCTTCAGCGAACAGATCCCGTTGCTCAGCTCCGGCGGCAACATCGGCAGCACCCGGTCCACCAGGTACGTCGAGTTCCCGCGCTCGGAGGCCTCCTTGTCCAGCGCCGTCTTCGGCTTCACGTAGTGCGACACGTCCGCGATGTGCACCGCCAGCGTCCAGCCCTTGCCATGCTTCTCCACCCAGATCGCATCGTCGTGATCCTTCGCATCCGCCGGGTCGATCGTGATCACCAGCCGGTCCCGCCAATCTTCGCGGCGCGCGATCTCCGCCGGATCCACCTCCTCGCCCACCTTGCGTGTTTCCTTCAGCACCTCCTCCGGAAATGAGGTCCGCAAGCCCTGCCGGTGGATCACCGCCATGATGTCCACCCCCGCATCGCCCGGCCAGCCGAGCACCTCGATCACCCGCCCGCGCGGAGTCCGCTGCTTTTCCCACTGCTCCAGATCCACCACCACCAGTTGCCCCGGCTCCGCCGTCGTATCCCCGTTCAGGTCGATCTGCCCGTCCATCGCCGGGTCTTCCGTTTCCACCCAGCCGAATTTGCCCTTCCGCCGGAAGATCCCCACCACCCGCCCGCTCCGCCGCTCCAGCACCTTCTCGACCTTTCCGCGCGCATCCGGCTCCTCCTCGACTTCATGCCGCCGACCCTGGCGCCACTGGGCAGGGCGGGGGAGATGGAAGGAAACCGTCACCCGGTCCCCCTCCAGCGCCGTCCCGGTATCCCGCCGGGGAATGTGCAGCCGCGAATACTTCTTCAGGTCGATCCCCGTCGCCAGGTTCTCCGCGTCCGCCGCATCCGGATAGAACCACGCGTGACCCCGCGGCAGGAAACGGATCACTCCCCGCAAGTGGTTCGGCCCGCCGGACTTGGCCGGCTCGTACCGCCCCTTCTTCCCCTCCGCGATCTTCCCCTCCCGGGTCAGCGCCGCCAGTTCCGACCGCAGCAAGGGCCGGTCGTGGGTGGAAAGGTCCAGCTCGCGCGACAGCTCCGACTTGTTCATCGGGCGGTAGCCCTTCCTCCCCATCACGCGGAGCAGCGCGCCCCGCAGTTCTTCTCGATCCATACGGTCCCTACCATGGACTGCAAACCTCCGCGTGGCAACCGGCGACCGGGAAAAGCGCTTGGCAGCGCGGACCATTGCACTACCTTCAGCCTCAGAATAGGTCGTGAAACGCGGGATTGCCACCGCGCCGTCCGTCCGCTTTCTTTCACGAAATCCCCATTAACGCAGACGATATCCATATGAAAACCCGTCCCGCATCCCGCCGCGCCGCCGGCGGTTTCACCCTCGTCGAGCTCCTCGTCGTCATCTCCATCATCGTGGTCCTCGCCGCCATGAGCTTCGGCGCCGCGAACATGGCCATGAACAAGGCCAAGAAGGTCCAGACTCTCACCGATGCCAACCAGCTCGTGCAGGGCATCGAGAAGTTCAACAGCGAATACAGCCGCCTCCCTGACTTCGGAGCCCAGGGCGAAGAAGCGCAGACCGACGGCGAAGCCGGTGCCGAACTCCTCACCATCCTCCTCGGCAAGGAAGACGTCACCGACTCGATGCAGAACAAGAAGCAGATCCCCTTCGTCAACTTCAAGGAGAACAAGAACAAGAACAAGGGTGGTCTCGTCTATAGCAGCGGCGGCTCCGGCGCCCGTCCCGACGGCCTCTACGACGCCTGGGGAAATCCCTTCTACATCAAGATCGACACCGAGTACGACGGCGAACTCGAAGACCCCCTCAAGCAGGGCAACATCATCCGCAAGTCCGTGATCGCCTACAGCTACGGCGCCGACAAGAAGATCGGCGGCGGCGATGACGTCCAGACCTGGTAAGGATAAGATAAGTTCGCTCCTGATCGAAGCCATCCACCACCTTCATTTCACCCCGCCCCGGCCCCGCCGCGGCGGGGTTTTTCGTGCCTCCACATCCCCCCAACCAACCAACCGACGAACCACCCGTAGGCGCATGGGTAACAATGCGGAACAGTCCCCTGCCGCCGGCCCCGCCCTCCTCGCGCACTCTTCCCGCGCCCCAGCGGACGCGCCATTTGTTCAAATCCCCCCCGCGTCCCTCCCTCCAACCGTAGGCGCATGGGCAACAATGCGGAACGGTTCCCAGCTGCCGGCCCTACCAAAAAAACGCCCTGCCTTCCCGGCGTTCCATCGGGGTGTCTCACGCGGGCACGTCTCCGGACTTTTCCCCCGCGATCTTTCCCACCTCAACTTCCCCCAAATCAAAACCCCAATCCCATTCATCCGCGCCCCCCAACCCTCTTTCCGTGTATTCCGTGGTTCCCCTCTTCCTGCCTTTCAGATTTCGCGTCTGTTTCGCGACCTTTCGCGGTTGAGCCAAAATCCCCCTCAACCTCACGACTCCGGAAACCGGCTTTCTCTCCTGCCTGAAGGACACCACTGCTTGGTCCAGGTCACATCCCGGCGAGCCACCCGGCCTCGCCCCTGCCCACTGCTCCCTCGGCAATCCTTCTCTCTCCGCGTTTCCTCCGCGGCCTCCGCGTATCCACCCAGCCTCGCCCCTGACCCCTGACCCCTGAAAACAATCGCGGGGCGGTCTCCCTCCAATACTGGGAGAACCGCCCCGCTTTGTTTCCGTCCCCGGTCAGCGGCCCCCTGGGGGTGGGCCTTGCCGACCGGATCTGCCACCACGGTCTGGACCGCGCGGAGCCTCCTCTTGCTCCTCGCCGTCCTCGCGGGGTGGCCGTGGCGGATGCAGTTCGCGCGGCGTCAACTCGCCGTCTTCATTGCGGTCCAGCTTCGCCAGCGACTCCGGGGCATGGGAAATCTCATCCGTGGAAAGTTTGCCGTCCCGGTTCTGGTCCATCGCCGCCATCAGCGGCGGCACCGGATGCCTCTGTCGTTGCGGCCTGGCCTCGCCCTCGCTGCCTTCGTCGCCCTCCGCGGGCGGTCCCTGCCGCGGCGCAGCCTCATAGCTGTCGTCCTTCGGTGCGGCCGGAGCTCCCTCCTGCGGCTTCGGCCGCAGTTCCTCCTTCGTCACCGTCCCGTCGCCGTCGCTGTCCATGTTCTTCAGCGCCGTCGCCGCCGCCTCGATCTCCGCCGCGGAGATCTTGCCGTCCTCATCCGCATCCAGCGCCTTCAGCAAGGGCATCGGCGGATGCGGTGGACGGGGTGGGGGCCCTTGCGGCCGTTCCTGCGCGCTGCATGCCAAGGCCGCCAGCAATGCCGCCGCGATCGATGTGGAAGTCGTCTTCATGGTCGTCTCGTTCGTTGGTTTCACGGCGGAGAACCGTCATCCGCCAACGAGGAAACAGACCGATTGTTAAGCTCGTGTGTGGATCCCCACTTTTTCGCGTAAAACCTCGAGCGCTCCGCCCACCATCCTCCCGCGCCCGGCATCAAGGGTTCGTCGTCCCGACTTCCGGCGGCTTCTTTGTCGCCTTTTCTTCGTAGCGGAAGGACTCTCGTCCTTCCGGTTGCACGCCTCATCCCCTACAACGCCCTGCCCTTTTCCAATAAATCTCTTCCCCCAAGCTCCTGCGGGACTTCGGGACCGCTTTGTTGTGCGTGCCTCCCAAACCATTCTATCCAACCCGCTATCCCATCCCAAGTCTTCATTTGTCAGATTCGTCCCATTCGTGGTGCCTCCCATCTGCCCGCATCGTCCTAAGGCATCGAACCGGCCATCCAAGTGGGCTCCACGGGCTTTTTCCAACCTATCAGC
>CAMLOZ010000156.1 GCA_946481625.1 uncultured Haloferula sp.
GGGTTTACCTCTGGAAGCGCACGCACTAGCGACCATCATGTCCGGGAGGCTCGGAACCAGGGATTCGCCCCCGGGAAAGGATTTCACCTCTTCAATTCGGAGGGTCGCGCGGACGCCACGGGCACCGCACGGCGATTGCGGCTCTCGATCCTCGTATGTCCGTCGATCACCAGCGCGTTCATGTCGAAGCCTTGAGCGGTGGCCACCGTCTTCATCCGCTCGAATTCCTTCGCGGGAATCGTTGCGGACCGCGAGAGGAACCACAGGCTCTTGCGATCCGGCGTGCCGACGATCACATGCCGGTAGTCCCGCGAGAGATCGATGATCCAGTAGTTTCCTTCCTTCGGCGCGGGAATCGCCTTCGAGTACCAGCTGTTCGGGAATCTCACCTTCAAGCGGTCTGCCTTGGCATCCACCGGAGTCGCCACGCCTTCGATCCTGCGGCTCGATCCATCCGCCCGGATACAGGTGTTCACCACTTTGATCGTCCCGTCCTTGTTTTTCGAATACTCGGCGGTGGCGGACTCGCAGCCGCTTTGAAACCACTTGGGATACCGGGCAATCTCGTACCATTTCCCGGTATAGCGCGCCACGTTGACAGACCCGGCGGTCTTGAGTGGCTTCTGCGCCTGCGGAGCCGTGGTGCAGGATGCGAGCAATCCGGCGGCAAGAACACTGGAAAGAAAGAGTCGGGGGTCCATCCGCCAAACTAGATCACGCTCGCAGAAATTCAAAGAAGCCTTTTCTCAAGGCACCAGTTCGATCCCGTGGCTTGCACAGAGCCGTGCCGCGGACTCCGGTGTGAAGCGACCGCTCCGGGAAAGTCCATCCGCCTCGCGGAAGAAGGCCTCGTGCCCGCCGGGTGTGGCGATCGCGATGAATTCGACATCCTCCGCCGAGTCGTTTGCAAAGCAATGGGCTACCCACGCCGCTATCGTGACGGCATCTCCTTCATGCAAGGTCAGGCCCGATCCGTCCACCTCCACGCTGAGACATCCACGCAGCACTTGGAAGCGCTCGACCTCGGCATGCCGGTGCAGCGGAGCTCCGGTGCCTGCCCGCGCGATGATACGCGCCACGGAACACTTTCCTTGGGTTTCTTCGGTGCTTGCCAGGATAGTTACGCGTACACCAAACACATCCAGATCATCTTCCGGACAGGCTCGCTGCAATGTCCACGCTGTTGTAACGGTCTTCATCTCTTCGCTTGTTTCCGCGTGGAGACTAGGACGCCTCACCCGATCGTGCCAATACCACCAAAGTTGAGGTGAACCGGCCTGGGATAACGTCTCGCTACGCAGCGGGTGCTCCCACCGCCATCGCCTCACCCGAGTACTCCGGAAAGCATCTCAAAAAATCCCGATCCACCGGCGCTTCGATCCTCAATCTCTCACCCGTGTACGGATGCCGCAGTTCCAGCGCCTTCGCCTGCAAAAGCATCCGCGTGCCCGTTCCTAGAATCGCCCCGAGCTCATCCGACCGGTCCTTCCCCGCATATCGGTAGTCCCCGACAATCGGGAAGCCCTCCTCCTGAAGATGCCGGCGAATCTGGTGATACCTCCCGGTAAACGGTCTCGCCTCCACCAGCGACAGACTCAAACGCGGATTGGCAGGAAAACTCCCCGCCTCCGCCACCTGAAGCCGTTCGAAATCGGTGCGCGCACTCAGCGCCGCCTCCTCCGGCGACTTGCGCAGCGGTGTCTCGCAACACCAGCTTGCAGCCGCAATCCCGTCCACCACCGCGAGGTAGGTCTTCTCCACCTTCCGCAATTCGAAGCACTGCTGCACCAGCGCACAAGTCGCCTTGTCGCGTGCGAAGAGCAGCACGCCCGAGGTCGGCCGGTCGAGCCGGTGCACCACGTAAACCTGCTGCCCGAGTTCGTCGCGCACCCGCTTCATCGCGATCCACTCCGCGTCGTCTTCATCCCGACCCGGATGCACGATCATCCCGGCCGGCTTGTCGATCGCGACAAGATGCTCGTCGAGGTGAAGGATGCGGAGCGGCAGCATGTGCCACTGCAATGACCGCCCGGCCGCCTCAAGTCAATCCCGCCGCCGCCAAACCCTCCCACAGTCCCGGCGTGGCAAGCTCCACCGCATGACCGTCCGGATCGCGGAAATACAGGCTCGTCGCCCCGCCCGGCCAATCGACCCGGCTTTCGATCGCGACCCCCAGTTCGCGCAGCCGGTCTTCCCAAACCGACACCTGCCCGCCGTCGATCCCGAAACACACATGCAGGGGACCGGCCCCGTCGTGACCGATGATCTTGCCGAAACCTGTATCCATCGTCGCGGTCGAACGGCCGCGCAGGAAGATCAGGAGCACCTGCTCCGGTGCCAGCCGGATCGCACAGAACCGCTCGTCCCGCCGCACGGTGGTTCCCCCGAGCAACTTCTCATAGAAGGCCGCGGCCCGGGCCAGATCGTCCACGTACAACGCGCTTTCCGTGATGCCCGTGGCCTTCGGTGTCATATTCTCTATTCTGCTACGCCCCGGCCCCGGCGCAAGGACTGGCCGACGGATGGATGATAGGATACGCTTTTCGCCTCCGTTGCTGCCTTACCGCCATGTCAGCCATCACCCGGCGCACCTGCCTGCAACGCCTCGCCCTGACCGTCCCCGCCGCGCTGGTCCCGGGCTTGCGAGCGATGGCGGAGCCCGCCCTTCCGACCGAGGCCGAAGCCGATGCCATCGCCGCGATCGCCCGGGCCTTCATGGACAAGTTCGAGGTGCCCGCCCTCTCGGTCGCTTTCGCCACGGACGAGGGCAAGCTCTTCAGCGCCGCCTACGGCACGGCGGACAAGGAGACGGGCGAGAAGGCGACTCCCGCCCATCGTTTCCGCATCGCCAGCGTGGCGAAGCCCGTCACATCCGTGGCCATCTTCCAGTTGATGGAACAAGGAAAGCTCAAGCTCGATGAGCCCGTCTTCGGCAAGGGCCGCTGGTTCGAACCCGACCTGCCACCCGAGACTCAGGCCAAGCTGGAAGGAGTGACCGTCCATCATCTCCTCACGCACACCTGCGGCGGTTGGGGGAACAACCGCCATGACCCGATGTTCATGCATCCGGATCTCGGCCACCGCGAACTGATCGAGCGGACCTTGCACGAGCAACCGCTCCAGCACATTCCGGGCACGCACTACGCCTACTCGAATTTCGGCTACTGCCTGCTCGGCCGGATCATCGAAAAAACCACCGCGAAGCCTTACGAGGATTTCATTCGCCAAGCAGTCCTCCAGCCCTCCGGCATCACCGCCATGCAGATCGCCGGCAATACCCGGGAGGAACGAGCGAAGGACGAGGTGATCTACTACGATGGCGAGCACCCCTACGGCATGAACGTCCGCCGCATGGATTCCCACGGCGGCTGGATCGCCTCCGCGGAGGATCTCACGAAGTTCCTCGTCCACACCGGCAAGACCGCCGGCATGCTGAGACCCGCGAGCATCGAAACGATGACCACCGCACCCGCCTGCCATTCCGGCTACGCATGCGGCTGGGCGGTGAACGACTCGCGGAACCGCTGGCACAATGGCAGCCTTCCCGGCACCTCCTCCATCGCGGTCCGCACCTCCGGAGGTTTGTCTTGGGCCGCCCTCACCAATGTCCGCCGCGAGGGCATCGACCTCGCCCTTGACCGGATGATGTGGCAGATGGCGAAAGCGGTGCCTGTATGGAAGGCCTGAGAAAGCTCCACTCATGAAACCGCTCTGCACCCTCCTTCTCCTTTCCTCCATCGCCCTCGCCTACGAGGACCCCGCGCCGAAACGCTACGACCTGCAAGCCCGCGCCAGCGCCATCGATCCGCAGGCCAGGGAGCATCCCGACATTTCCTTCGTCTTTACCAAGGGCGGCAAGCCCGCCGATCAGCAGCACGCCTGCGTCGATACCCGAGCGCCGGACCAGGGCAAGCTGGTAATCTGGTTGATGGGTCACAACCAAGGCCTCTTCGAGCGCGTCTCCGGCTACGGTCTCCACGCGATCCAAGTCCACTACGCCAATGGCTGGTTCCCGAAGCTCTATTCCGGCACACCTCCCGCGGACGATCTCTACCTCTCGAAGATCCGCCTCGAAGCCGCCACCGGCGAGGACCTGAGCGAAAAGGTGACGATCCCCAAGCCCGACAGCATCATGGGCCGCTCGGTCGAATTCGTGAAATGGCTCGACCGAGAAAACCCGCAGGGCGCGTGGCAGCAGTTTCTAACAGATGACGGCAAGGACCTCCGCTGGGAGAAGGTCATCCTCAGCGGCATCTCCCACGGCTCCACCACCGCCGCCCGCATGGCGAAGCACGTGAAGGTCGAGCGCGTCGTCATGTTCTCCGGTCCGCGCGACCAATACGAAGCCTGGCAAGCCCTGCCCTCCGCCACCCCCGCCAACCGCTTCTTCGCCTTCACCCACATCCTCGACGATGGCTGGAAGAACGACCACTACTGCCGCTCCTGGCAAATGCTGAAGCTCCACGACTACGGTCCGCTGGTGAATGTCGAAAACACTTCCGCGCCCTTCGGCAACTCCCGCCGCCTGATCACCGATGCCGATGTCAAAGGCGACGCCAAGCGAGCCCACAGCGGCGTAGTCCCCGGCGGTGCAGCCCCGAAAGACGCCAACGGCAAATACCTTCACGAGGAAGTCTGGCGTTATCTCTTCACCCACCCCATCGATCTAACGGGGAAAGCCGCCCCCGCCAACCCCGGTTGCCGGATGGACCATCGCACCAAGTAGCCCCAAAAGCGCCGCAGCCGCAGTTCGTCTGATGGTTGAAAGATTGGTGATCGATGATTTCCCGTTCCCCTACCCCAGTTCCCTCACCACCCTCGCCGGCACCCCCGCCACGACCACGTCATCCGGCACGTCCCTTGTCACCACCGCGCCCGCCGCGATCACCACGTTGTTCCCGATCGTCACCCCCGGATTGATCACCGCGTGCCCGCCGATCCACACGTTGTCCCCGATCGTAATCGGCTTCCCGAATTCCAGCCCGCTTACCCGCGTCGCCGCATCAATCGGATGCGCCGCGGTGAAAATCGAAACCCGCGGCGCGATGAAGCAATTGTGCCCGATCCTCACCTCGCACACGTCGAGGACGATCAGATCGTAGTTCGCGTAAAAATTGTCGCCGACATGGATGTTATATCCGTAGTCGCATCGGAAAACCGGCTCCACGAAGGCATTCGCTCCGCAGCTCCCGAGCAGCTCCCTCAATACCCCCTCCCGCTCCGCCATCTCGTCCTCCGTCGTCGCATTGAAACGCCGGCACAGCGCCTTCGCCCGTTGCCTTTCCTCGAAAAGCTCCTTGCCGGAAGCCTGATATAGCCCGCCCGCCAACATCTTCTCTTTCTCCGTCCTCTGATCCATCCCGCGACCCTAGGCCACGTCGGCGGACTCGCAACGGATCAAGCCACACGCGGAATGCCCGCCACGCGAGCGCCGCCGCGAGTAACGAAACCACCGACGCCCCATAGTACGGCAAGCCCGGCACCTGCACCGTCCGCTCTTTTACAACGACGTCCTCCTCACCGACCCGGTCCTTCTCCATCCCTCCCTTCCCACCTCGCCGGCGCAGCCGCACCTCGATTGATGATTGAAAGATTGGTGATTGATGATTGGTCATCCACCCCATGACCCGCTTCGCCTGCCTCTTCACCTTCCTACTTTCGCTCTCCCCTCTCCACGCCGAACCCGCTCCTCCCGCGTCTCGCGAAACCGCCGCATTCGGAGCCGCCTTCGAAAAACAAAACGCCATCGGCACCTTCGTCCTCCTCGACCCTGCCACGGACACCATCCATGTATGGAACCCCGAACGCGCCCGGACGCGCTTCATCCCCGCCTCCACCTTCAAGATCGCCAATTCCCTGATCGGTCTCGACACCGCCACGGTCAAAAGCCTCGATGAGGTCCTCCCCTACGGCGGCAAGCCGCAGCCCTTCAAGGATTGGGAACAGGACCTCCCCTTGCGCGAGGCGATCAAGGTCTCTTCCGTCCCCGTCTTTCAAGAGCTCGCCCGCCGCATCGGCCAGGAGCGCATGGCCAAGGGGGTGAAGTCCCTCGGCTACGGCAATGCCGACACTGGGAAGGTCATCGACCGCTTCTGGCTCGACGGCCCGCTGATGATCTCCGCCACCGAGCAAGTCGCCTTCCTCCGCCGCCTGCTCGCGGATGAACTCCCGCTCAAGAAGGAAACGATGCAACAGGTCCGCGGCATCCTTTCCACCGAGCCCTCCGCCAGCGGCCTGATTCATTTCAAGACCGGCTGGTGCACCGCCACCACCCCCCAGATCGGCTGGATCGTAGGATGGATCGATCACAACGGAAGCCACCACCCCTTCGCCCTGAACATCGACATGGCCGACCTCAAGGATGCCCCCAAGCGGATGCTCATCCTCAAGGACTGCCTGAGCACCGCAAAATGAAAGGTATCCCTGCCCCGCCACCCCTAATCCAACGGCTTCAACTCGATATTCCGGAACCAAACCCCCTGCCCCTCCGCCTGCAGGGCGATGTGCCCTGAAACCAACGCCTGGTTCGCCCCCGCCTCATAGAGTCCCTTGCTCGCCTCGATCCGCCCTTCCGGGTCGAGTTGCGGACGCTGGTAGCGCAGGACCTCCTTCCCGTTCACCCGGTGGATCACCTCCTCGTTGCCGTGAACCTCCAGCTCGATCTTCACCCACTCGCCAGCGGGAAAGGTCGGCGCTGTGGATTCCACGATGTGCTGGGTCACCAGCTTGCCGTCGATCTCAAGGTTCGTCCCGGGCGTGCAGACATTCCCGGTCGGACGCTTCCCCTTCCCCTCGTCGGCAAGGAACTGGAACTCCAAACTCACCGGAAACGATTGCTTCAAACCCATGCTTTGCGGCGACTGCGAGTGATACATCACCCCGCTGTTCAGGTTCACATAGCCCGGCGCATCCGCCATCATCTTTCCCTCGAACCGGTATTCCATCCTCAGGATGTAACGGGAGTACGCCAGGTTCGAGTAGAGGTGGCCGTACTGCCCGCTGAACTTCCCGTAGCCGGCGTAGGACACCTTGAGGATCCTGTCCTCGACCCGGAACGTCTCGAAGGGATTCTCACCCAACGCATGCCCCGTCACCTTCGGGGTCCAACCCTCCAGATCCTTTCCGTTGAAAAGTTTCACCCACGGTCTCTCGTCCGCCAAGGCCGGCGAGAACACGGAATTCAACAGCGCGACGGCAATTGAAACGGATCGGATCGTCATGAAATCAAGCAAACGCCGCCAAGCAGCCTCCGGTCAATTCTCTACAGTCAGGATGCCGATTGAATCGCAAAATTCAATGCGGCAGCCAGAATGACCGATCATTTCAATCGATCGATTAAATCAAGCTCTACTCTCGCCCCTTCCTAAGACTATAATCAATTTAATTTTAATAATATACTCTCATTTTCACTATAATATCAGACCCGCTTCCTCAAGCCTTTCCATTTCTAGATAAACGCAAGCTCCAGCATTTGAGTTCTCGTTACGAAACGCT
>CAMLOZ010000157.1 GCA_946481625.1 uncultured Haloferula sp.
AGGCCGAGCAAGCTGAGCCCGGCCATCATCATGATCCCGATGCCAGCGCCGAAGTAGCCGCCGTAAACCGCCACGCCGGTCTGGAAGGCGATGCCCCAGGGTTTCGGGCGGTCCGGTTCCTCCTCCCCGGCGTGTTCGCCCCGCTTGCGCTTCAGCCAGCGCTGGATCGGGGCATTCAGGAGGAACAGGAGGGTGGCCATCAGCAGGAGCCAGGGGACCACGGTCTCGAAGACCGAGGGCGGGAGCGCGAGCAGCAGCATGCCGCCGCCGAGGCCCCCGAGCAGGCTGACGATGCCGAGGGGCAGGATCCACGATTTCACCTCTGCCAGGCGCTTGCGGAAGGCCCAGACGCTGCCGGGCATGCCGACGAAGAGGGCGACGGTGGAAGTGGTATTGGCCAGTACGGGTGAAAGGCCCGCCGTCATCAGTGCCGGGAAGGTCAGCATGGTGCCGCCGCCTGCCACGGCATTCATCACCGCCGCGAGGAATCCGGCGGCGAGGACGATCCATTCGGCATGCGTGGGCACGGGCGGAGCAAAGCGGATTCGGGCGGCACCGCAACCCCGGGATTATCTTCCGCTTTTGGAAAAAGGGTGCCACACTTTCCGTTCCGGTAACATGGTTGCATGTAGTCCTCGATGAGATCCGGAATCCTCGCCTCGCTTCTCATGCTCCTCCCGCTGGCTGCGGCGGAGCGGCCCAATATCGTGGTCGTGCTGATCGATGACATGGGCTGGGGAGACTTCTCGTGTTTCGGCAACCAGGAGGCGAGGACGCCGAACATCGACCGCTTGGCGGCGGAGGGGCTCCGCTTCCGGCAGTTCTATGTGAATTCGCCGATCTGCTCGCCCTCGCGCTGTGCGCTGACCACCGGGCAGTATCCGCAGCGCTGGAGGATCACGTCCTTCCTGAACAACCGAGGCGACAACGAGCGGCGGGGGATGGCGCAGTGGCTGGATCCGAAGGCACCGAGCCTGGCGCGCGCGTTGAAGGCGGCGGGCTATGCGACCGGTCACTTCGGCAAGTGGCATATGGGCGGGCAGCGGGATGTGGACGAGGCGCCGGCGATTGCGGCCTACGGCTTCGATCAAAGCCTCACGAACTTCGAGGGCATGGGGCCGAAGCTGCTGCCGCTCACGTTGAAGCCCGGAGACAAGGAGCCGGGGAAGATCTGGGAGAACGCGGAGCGTCTCGGGGGTCCGGTGACCTGGATGCAGCGCTCGAAGATTACCAGCGGGTTCATCGATGCCGCGATCCCGTTCATCGACACGGCGGCGCGGGAGGGGAAGCCGTTCTTCATCAACCTGTGGCCGGACGACGTGCACTCGCCCTTCTGGCCGCCGGTGGACCAGTGGGCGGAGGGCAAGCGCGGGATGTATCTTTCCGTGCTGCGGGAGATGGACCGGCAGTTCGGCAAGCTCTTCGATCACATCCGCGACACGCCGGCGCTGAAGGCCAACACGCTGGTACTGGTCTTCTCCGACAACGGGCCGGAGCCGGGGGCGGGTTCGGCGGGGAGTTTGCGCGGCACGAAGGGGACGCTGTTGGAGGGAGGGATCCGTTCGCCGTTGATCGTGTGGGGGCCGGGCTTGATCGATGCCGGGAAGGCGGGGACGGCGAACGACGCTTCGGTCTTCGCGGCCTTCGATCTCGCGCCTTCCTTGCTGAAGATCGCTTCGGTGGATGCGACCGCGGTGTCATTCGATGGCGAGGATGTTTCCGCGACCTTGTTAGGGAAGTCGCGGGCCTCGCGGAAGGCACCGATCTTCTGGCGTCGCCCGCCGGATCGCAAGGTGGTGGACGGTCCGAAGCCGGACCTCGCGGTGCGCGAGGGGAACTGGAAGCTGCTGTGCGATTACGACGGCTCGAAGGCGCGGCTTTTCGATCTCGATGCCGATCCGGCGGAAGGGAAGAATGTGGCGGCGGAGCAAGCGGAGCTGGTGGGGAGGCTATCGGAGGCGGTGATCGCGTGGCATCGGTCGATGCCGGAGGACAAGGGGGCGGAGCTGGGGGAAGCGCCGCCGCCGAAGAAAGGGAAGAAGCCGGAGCGGTGAGATGCCTTCCCGGCGGGCGCATCCGCTTGACCGCTACGGTGTGCTCGCGAGAATCCCCGCATGGTCGTCATCGCCCTACACACGGCGCCCGCGCGCGATATCGCTCCCCAAGGTAGCGGCGAGTGGTGGGACAAGGAATGGCGGACAGGCTTCCACAAGCACGCGCAGGAGGGGCCGCGATGGCTCGGCTACCAAGGTTTTCGCGGCGATGAGGTGGCCGATACCCGGGTTCACGGCGGTGTGGACAAGGCGGTGTGCGTGTATCCTTCGGAGCATTATCCGTATTGGAAAGCGGAGGCGGTTCCCGAGGTGACGCTCGGCGGCTTCGGCGAGAACCTGAGCACGCGCGGCCTGTTGGAAGACGAGGTGTGCATCGGCGACGTGTTCTCGCTCGGAGAGGCCGTGGTCCAGATTTCGCAACCGCGGCAGCCATGCTGGAAGCTGGCGCGGCGCTGGCGGGTGAAGGATCTCACCGCGCGGGTGGAACGCACGGGGAAGACCGGCTTCTATTTCCGGGTACTGCAGCACGGGCATGTGCAAGCGGGCGATCATTTGCGGTTGTTAGAGAGGCCTTGTCCGCGGTGGGCCGTGTCCGTGTGCAACCGGATCATGCACGAGCGGGAGGGTGGAGCGGAAGCGGCGCGGGAACTCGCCGCGTGCCGCGAGCTTTCGGGAAGCTGGAAGGACGGCCTGTGGGCGCGGGCTTCCGCGGGAGCGGGAGATGCCGGGGCGCGGAGGGAGCAACCTTAGCGCCATTCCGCCGCGGCTGGCAGGAGCGAAAGGACGGTTTCACCACCTTTCGGTGTATTTACCCGAACCGCGAGGTTTGAGCAGGGTCGGGGCTACCGTTCAGGAACAATTCCCTCCATTCGATGAAAGCATTTCTAACACTCCTCGTGGCGCTGGTTTCGGCTGTCGCCGCGCCTGCAGCGGAAGCGCTCCGATCCCCATCCTCTTACTTCGACACCCATGGAAGATTCACCGTGGAGGTGGACGTGCCGGCAGGGTCGCGGCATGCGGTGCTGGAAGCCCATGTCGCCGGTCCGCCGATGTCGTGGCGGCGCTTGGTGTCGGGGCCGATCGACGGTCGCGCGGCGCGGGTGATCTTCCGTCTTCCTCCCGCGTTCAGTTCCCGGGAGATCGTCCGGGCGAAGACCGGTCCGGAGACGACCGTGCCGGTGGCGGAGTTGAGTGATCCCTCGCTCTTCACGGTGCTTTATGAGAGTCCGATCGGCGAGCGGGTGAAACTGGACTTCCTGGGCGCTGCCGCGGCGAAGATGCGGGAGTGGGCCGCGCTGCCGCGTGCGGAGTACCAAGCCAATTTGATCGCTTGGGCGGAGGCGAACCCGCTGGTGTCGGAGGCGCTGGTATCCATGCCCGCGGACAATGTGTCGGTCCGCTTCACCGATGGCGACATCTGCGTGCTGCTCAACAAGCAGCGGGGATCCGAGCCGCTTTCCCCGGAGTTCGCTCCGGCGGATGCGTTTCGAGAAGCGCCCGCGTCCGATGAGAAGACGTCCCCTTCATCAGGCCCGATCAGCAGCTTCGGCCCGACGGGCTTGGGGCTTCCGGCCAGCAAGCATGCCGTCACGGCCCATTCGCTGGAATCCATCTTCCCCGATTCCGCGCCCGTCATCGGCGATTGGCTGGCGACCGCGGGTTACGACGTGAAGAAATTCAGCGGGACCACGGTGAGCGCCGTGAAGGGATGGTTCTCCGCGGCCCCGCTCGGCGTGCTCTTCTGGCATGTCCACGGTTGCTCCTTCAAGAGGGATAACGGCACCGAGACCGTGGCCTTGGTCACCCGCCAATTCGCGAGCGAGGCCCTGAGCCAGGGGGACTACAAGACGATGCGGCAGAGCGGCGAACTGGGCCTCGCGATCGATGCCGGCCAGACGGTGCCGTATTACATGATCACCAGCGATTTCGTCCGCAACCACATGCGCTTCGCGGCGAATTCGCTGGTCGTGATCGATGCCTGCTACGGCTCGAACGCGGACCTCGCGAACGCCTTCATCGCCGCGGGCGCGGGCTCGTATGCGAGCTGGGACTGGGAGTCGGGGAAGCAGAGCGGTGAACCGTGCCGGAAGATCTTCGACCGCATGCTGGGCATGAACATGGAGACTCCGGTGTCCGCGGTGAAGGAGCGCTCCTTTTCCCAGCCGATCGTGCAGACCTGGATGTGGCAGAGGAAGTACGACTTCGACCCGAGTCCGAAGTATCCGAACCAGACGCGATCGAATGCGACGCTGATCTGGAAGCATCATCCGCAGAACCCGGCGCACATCCTGAAGCCCGCGATCATCCGCATCCTCAACCAGGTCGCGAGCCCGGGCCAGCGTTTCAGCGCGCTCATGATCGAGGGCGAGTTCGGGGACGATCCCGGCGAAGGAAAGCGGAACGTCACCTGGGGCGGCCAGTTGCAGCAGGTGCTGAGATGGGAAGGCGCGAACCGGATCTACGTCCGCATCCCGAACCCCGCGCCGGTCGGCAGCGTGCAGGTGCTGGTCAACCGCGGCTACAACAGCCGGAGCAACGAGGTGCCGATCACGCAGTGGACGGTGCCCTTCACTTGGGTCTACAAGGACGCGGGAAGCCTGACCCAGAAGATGGAGCTGAACGTGAAGTTCCGTGCGGATCTTCATGGCGAGCGGGCCTACCCGGAGGATCCGGTGACGTATTCGTCCGCGAACTTCTGGTGCATCGCGGACTGCACCGGCACTCTCACCGCCTCCGGCATTTACAGCCCGATGGAAGGGGTGACCCTGAGCTACAGCGGAGGCTCGACCCTGAAGTCCTACGACTTGGCGAGCGAACAGGTGCCCGAGGGGCATCTGATCACGAACTCGGGGGAAATGAAGGGCAACGGGACTTTCGCTTCGTTCGATCTCAGCGCAGGCGGGGAGTACAAGGCGACCTACACCTATGCCCTGCCGGAAGGGACTTTCTCGGAGACGGTGACGGAGTCGTCCGGCTTCAGCAGCCCGGACTACTTCGTGCCCCTGCCGAGCTTCAATTCCACCTCCTTCGTCTTCAGGGCGGGCAGCAAGACCCTTCCCACGGGTTCGGGGTCGGCGACGCTGTCCTGGCCGGCCACCGGGGCGGTGGCGGTGCCGACGGCGGAGACCCCGCGGTGAGGGAAATCGCGACCCGGGGCACCGGGTGTCTCCCCCTGGCGCCGCGGCCATGCGGATCACCTTGGCGGAATCCGGGATTGAAAATCCCGGTTTCCGATCCAATCTCCCCGCCCCATGTCCGACCGGAAGACCCTCGATGAGCGCCAGCAAATGTCCGATATTGATCGGCTCCGCCACTCTTGCGCCCACGTGATGGCCACCGCGATCCTGCGGATCTGGCCGGATGCGCAGTTCGCCTACGGGCCGCCGATCGAGAACGGTTTCTACTACGACTTCGAGATGAAGCACCGGATCACCCCGGAGGACTTCGAGAAGATCGAGGCGGAGATGAAGAAGATCGCGAAGGAGAACCAGAAGTTCGAGCGCCGCGCCATCTCCCGCGAGGAGGCGAAGGCGATGGCCGAGAGCGGTCGTCTCGGCGGGCTCTCCGAGCGTCCGGGGAATCCGAGCCGCTTCAAGCTCGACCTGATCGACAAGATCCCGGAGGGCGAGGAAATCTCCTGCTTCCAGAACGGCGAGTTCATCGACCTCTGCGCGGGTCCGCACGTGGGCTACACGTCGAAGTGCAAGAACGTGAAGCTGATGTCGGTGTCTTCCTCCTTCTACATGGGCGACGAGTCGAAGGGCCAGCTCCAGCGGCTGTATGGCACGGCCTTCGAGAGCAAAGAGCTGTTAGAAGAGCATTTGACGCGGCTGGAGGAAGCGAAGAAGCGCGATCACCGCCGCCTCGGCAAGGAGCTGCACCTTTTCCACATCGACGAAGCGGTGGGACAGGGGCTGATCCTGTGGAAGCCGAAGGGTGCGCTGGTGCGCCGCGCGCTGCAGGATTTCATCACGCAGGAACTGGACAAGCAGGGCTACTCGCAGGTCTTCACGCCGCACATCGGCAAGCTGGATCTCTACCGCACGTCCGGTCACTTCCCGTATTACCAGGAAAGCCAGTATCCGCCGATCGCCGAGCGCGACACGATGGAGAAGCTGGCCGACGAGGATGCGACCTGCTCGACGCTGATCAACGGGCTCTCCGACGGGACCTTCGAGGGGTATCTCTTGAAGCCGATGAACTGCCCGCACCACATCAAGATCTTCGCGAGCGAGCACCGCTCGTACCGGGATTTGCCGGTGCGGCTGGCGGAATTCGGCACGGTGTACCGCTGGGAGCAATCGGGCGAGCTCGGCGGCATGACGCGGGTCCGTGGCTTCACGCAGGACGACGCCCACCTCTTCTGCACGCCGGACCAGGTGGCGGAGGAGGTGAAGGGCTGCCTGGATCTGGTGAAGAAGGTGTTGAGCACGCTCGGCATGCATGAATACCGGGTGCGGCTTTCGCTGCGTGATCCGGATTCGGACAAGTATGTCGGCTCCCCGGAGAACTGGGACAAGGCCGAGGCCGCGCTGCGCGATGCCGTGCAGGTGCTCGGTGTGGAATACACGGAGGAACTCGGCGAGGCGGCCTTCTATGGCCCGAAGATCGACTTCGTGGTGAAGGACGTGATCGGTCGCGACTGGCAGCTCGGCACCGTGCAGGTGGACTACAACCTGCCGGAGCGCTTCAAGCTGGAGTATGTCGGCGCGGATAACACGGTGCACCGCCCGGTGATGATCCACCGCGCGCCCTTCGGTTCGCTGGAGCGCTTCACGGGCCTGCTGATCGAGCACTTCGAGGGCAAATTCCCGACCTGGCTCGCGCCGGAGCAGGTGCGGGTGCTGCCGATTTCCGACAAGTTCCTGGAGGCTGCGGAAGCTGCCGCCCTGAAGTTGGCCGAGGCGGGAGTGCGGGTCACGGTGGACCGTTCCTCCGACAAGGTGGGAGCGAAGATCCGGAACACGCGTTTGGAACGGGTTCCCTACATGCTCGTGCTGGGTGCGAAGGAAGTGGAGGAGGGGACCGTTTCGGTCCGCCACCGCGACAAGGAGGACCTCGGGACGCGGCCGCTTGCCGAATTTGTCACGGACATCGTGGCGGAGATCCGGGAGCGGAGACTCTGAACTGCCAAGGGAGCGACCAGGTCTCCGGCCGACCTTTTGGTTAATTTTCCCCCGAAAAATCCCGCTTGCCCGGATAGCTCGGGAGTCGTATATACTTCCGCCAGTCGCCCGCGAAGCAGGGATATCCCTGGCCACCGCGCCTCATGCGACTTCCGGCGGAAGCGCCACCTGATGATTTTATTGGAACGATACTCGAAGAATCCGCTGACCGGCCGTTGGGGCCGCTCAAGCGTATGCGGCACCGTATGATCTCCGATCCGGGCCGACGTTCCACGAACCCCTTCGCAGGCGA
>CAMLOZ010000158.1 GCA_946481625.1 uncultured Haloferula sp.
TGGGGACGAAAAGCATTGCGCTTTTCAGGCCGATTGATGGTGATCTTGGCGATCTGCCCCTCTTCCGTGGTCTCGTAACGGATGTCTTCGAATTCGCGAACGGTGGTCCACATGGGCGGGAGTCTTGGCTCAGCCCGCCACCCGCTCAAGAAATTCCCCCACCTTCGCCCGGAATGCCTCCGGGGCCTCCCAAGGAACCCGGTGACCGGAACCCGGCGCGATCCACAATTCGCCCTCCGGCAGGCCCGGCACGGCCCTCTCGGCGAGCGCCCGGAACTTCGCATCCCGCTCGCCCGCACACCACAGGACCGGGCAGGCGATCCCGCCGAGTTTCTCCCACACCGGGTCCTGAGCCCCCAGCGACCAATCGATGAAACTCCGCGCCACCTCGCGCCTCCTTCCGACCAAGCTCCGGCGATCGGCCGGAAAGCCGCTTCCTCCGAGCACGGGTTGATCCTCCCATCTCTCCAGAAACTCCTCCCATTTCCCCGACAAAGCCAAGCTCCCCCACTCCGCGTCCGCCTCCCTCCTCGCCGCCCGCTCCCTCTCCGACTCCAAGCCCGGATGAGGAGCCACCAGCACCGCCGCATCCCAAGGGCCGCCCTGAAGCAGGGATTGCAAGGCAAGCCGCGCCCCCATCGAATAGCCGAGGAGGATCTTCTTTCCCGCCTCCGCCTTCGCCTCGGTGTTCAAAGCGCGGCCGAACTCCGGCATCGTCATCGGGCAACAATCGAGGAAGCGCCACAGATCCACCCGCTTCACCGCCCAACCGGGGACGGAGAACCCCTGCCAGTCCGCGGCCATGCCGACGGCCCCATGGAGGCACCAGAGCGTTCCCTTCATCCGGGGACAAAGCAAACCCGCCCGCTGTGTCCCGGCAAGCCCGCTGGCCGCTCCTCCCGCAGTCTTCTAGTTTGCGGGAATCTCATGGGGATTCGGCATCGAGGTCGCCCGGATGCGCGCGAGATAAGCCGTAAGGGCCATGATCTGCGAATCATCCAGCGTCTCGTGGCCCGGCATGTCGGTGCCGGGGATCCCGAACTTCACCACACGAGCCAGGCGGGTTTCGAGATCGGGCCCTCCGGGTGTCCAGACGAAGGGTCCCAGATCGAGATTGGGCGGCGGTTTCGGGAAGTTCCCGGCAAGCTCGCCATCGCCGTGCCCTTCCGGCCCGTGGCAGGCGGCACAGTGCCTGAGGAACAGCATCAAGCCCTCGGCCGGTGGCAGCGGGGCGCACGGCTGCGGCTGCCATGCCTCGATTTGCAAGCGACGCTGCGGGTGGGCGGCGGGATCGGCATCTAACAAGAAGGCGGTGAGATCGTCGCCACGCCCGTCCCGGAACAAATGCGCGTAGGAGGGCATCGGCGAGCCAGGCGAGAGCGAGCGCGGATCGATGAAGTGGAGCTTGAGCCAGGCCGGGGAACGGCGGAGTCCGATATTCGCCAGGTCCGGGCCTTGGCGGCGGTTGCCGATGAGCACGGGCTTTTCCGACATCGCCTTCGCCGTGAAGACGCGCGGCCCCCAGGGAGTTTCGTCGGGCGAAGCGGGCCTGACGTAGCGCGAGTGGCAATGGATGCAGCCCTCCGCCACGAAAACCCCGCGACCGCGTGCCGCGGCATCCGCTCCGGGTGACGACGATGGCGGAAACACCAGCGCGATCACGGCGGTGCCGAGCGTCGCGACCGCGGCAGGCCAAGCCCTGCGGCGGAAGAGCATCGCTCCGATGATGACGGCACCGGCGGTGTAGATGAATTCCGCGGGCACGCGGGCGAGCGATTGAACCATGCCGATGCCATTCGCCGAGCCGAACCAACCTGCGACCGCATAGAGCCATGCGGCACGCCAGGCGATGCAGCGGGCATCGGTAGTGCCGCCGAAGAATCCGGGCCAAGCGACGAGCGCGGTGGAATAAAGCGAAACCCCGGCCGGATACCACCAGCCCGCAAGCATGCGGGTGTCCGGGGAATTCACGGCCAGGGCCGCAATGGCGAGAATTATCCAAGCCGCCACCAGCAGGCCGCGGAATCCGTACCGGAGGCAGCCACCCGCGAGGACGGCGACCGTTAGATGGACGACGGCATTTCGCCAGAGCATGGCATTCCCCCACGTGGCCGATCTCAGGTCGAAGCTGTGCTGGATGATGAAGAATGCGGCGGAGTCCAACCAGACCAAGGCGGTGAATGCGGCGATTGCCGCGATCATGGATGGATCGCCGTGAATCCGTGCCGGGACGTGAACCGGCATCTCGCGACGCGGAACGAAGAGGGCCCCGGCGAAGGCAAAGAAGGCCGCGAGCGTCGCTTGGACCGGCGGCGTGGCCGTGAATACCGGCGGAAGATTGCAGAGCGCGTAGCCGATCCCGGTTCCGAGACCGAGCCAAGCGACACCGCACCAGCGCGGGAGCAGAGGAGCGAGCGAGACCGTGGCGGCTCCCAGTGCGGCCCCCGTCAGCAAGGAGATCGCGATGGCAAAGGGCATCGATGCCGCCCATGGCGCAAGTGCGGACGAAAGCCCCGCTGCGGCCAGGGAGAGCCGGAGGAGCCGGGGGCTCGCTTGCTTGCGGGCGACAAGGAACCCGGAAACGATGCCGGCCAGAGCCATAGCTCCCAAGGCGACGGTCTCCATCGGATGCGAACTTCCCTTTGCGCGGAGCAGCTCCACCCACGCGAACTGGGCGAAGATCAGGAAGTGCGCATAGACCATAGCGACGACAGCCGCGGCACGCAGCGGAAGCATCAGGCGGGCCGGTCCTTCCAGCAGCCGGCGCGCAATGCCAGCCACTGGATCGCCGCCACCGTGGCGTCCACCGCCGCCACCGTAAGCCAGGCCGCCGGGAGCTGGCCCGTACCCACCTTCACCACCAGAAAGATCGCCACCAGAGTCCTGACCATCGCCGTGAAGATCCACACCGTGGCGGTCGCCTCCGCGCCGCGCAGGACCAGAACGTAGGACAAGCCGACGGATCCCACGAATACGCCGATCCAACTTGGAAACACGGGAGGGACCGTCCCCGGCACCCCCAACAGGCGGAGCACCAAGCTTGGAGAAATAACCAGCAGCAGACCGGTCATCGCGTCCATCGCGCCGACTGCCAGGCTCAAGAGGATCGAGGCTCGTTTCATGATCGGAATCGGGAAGTTCGGCGGTGGCGGGCGCGGGGTGCCAGGTTAGGTACCAATGGATCGTGGCACCGAGCATGACGATGCCGAAGAAGGTGCGGAGCGAAAACAGCGCCACGCGCCACACCGCGGGATCGGCCATCCAGGTATTGCCGATGCTCTCGATCCAGCCGGCAGCGGCGAGAGTTACTACCATGCCGAAGGCGGCCAGATGCCATGCGAAGACGCTGCCCTCGCGGCCGAAGCGCTGGCCTAACAGGCGGAGGAGCAGCGCGCAGAAGGAAGTGGTGAAACCCGCCATCGCGAGATGCGAATGGGCCACCAGCGCACTGGTGAATTTCAAGCGGTCGAGAATGCCCGGCAGGAAGACCGCGAAGCCGCTGAAGACGAGGAGAGCCCACCAGAAGAACACGGCGAGGCACCATCCCCGCGAGCGGTCCGGCCAGTCGAAGCGGCGCCAATCTCCGATCAGCACGAAGGGCCAGGGGAGCAAGAGTCCCAGCGCGGCAATTTGAACCGGATCGCGGTGCGAACCACCGCGGGCTTCGGCAACCGCAAAGACCGCGGCGGAAAAGATCAGGAACCCGATCGGCTTCCATGGCGGCGCGGCCGGACCGCGGAGCCGGCAGGACCGCGGCAGCAGCAACAGCAGCACCACGACGACGAGCGTGGACCCGAGCAAGCTCGCCCCCGTGGGACCTCCGGACGAGGGATTTACCGGCGGGTAGAGACCCGGAGAGGCGGCCCGGATGAAAGCGAACGGCACGAGGGCGAGAACGATCAGCCCCGCCGCTCGCAGGCGCAGGCCGCTTGGGGAAAAGCGGGCACGGTTCACCAGCCATGCACGGGCGAGAAGGAACCACAGGAGCGCCATGGCAAGGGCCATGGCGAACAAGGGCCCGCCCTTCCAATCCAGGAATATCTTGCCCGACGAACCGCCGGCCAGCCAGGCGCAGGCGCCGGCCAGGAGCGCGGCGGTCCATGCCCATGCGGCTGCATCCGCCCATTTACGGGAAACGCCGTAGATGGAAAGCAGCCATGCGACGAGGGGCAGGGCAGTCCAGCCGTAGAGCATCGTGTCGAGATGGACCGGCATCCAGCGGCCGTAGGTCCATTCCCCGGCCTGCCACTCCGGGAAAAGCAGCAGCAGCGAGAGCCAGAGCCCGACGGCACTGCCCGCGACCAACCATCCGAGGGCATGCCGGCCGGCATTCATGAAGCGGCTTCCGCAAGGATCCGCCCGTCCCGCATGCGGACCACGCGGTCGCAGCGCCGGGCGAGGTCCGGATCATGGGTTGCCATCACGAGGGTGCGACCCTTCGAGCGCACGAGATCGAGCAGCATGGCGAAGACACGCTCGCGGTTCGCCTCGTCGAGCGCGCCGGTCGGCTCATCGCCAAGGAGCAATTCGGGATCATTCATCAGCGAGCGCACGAGGGCGCCGCGCTGGCGTTCGCCGCCGGAGAGTTCGCGGACCCGCTGATTGAGCCGGTGGGAGATGCCGGTGGCCTCCGCGAGTTCGGCGAGCCGCTGCATTCCCTCCGCGCGTTTCCCTCCGGCCGCGATAATCGGCACCATGCAGTTCTCTTCCAGCGTGAGGTCGGGCATCAGGTGATGCATCTGGAACACGAAGCCGACTTGCTGGCGAAGCAGGTCCACCCGCTGGCGCTCGGTGGTCAACGTGTTACCGGCGGTCCGGACGCTGCCCCGGTCGGGGTCTTCGAGCCCTGCGATCAGATTGAGGAGCGTGGACTTGCCGCAGCCCGAGGTTCCGCAGAGCGCGACGGTCTCGCCCCGCTTCACGTGCAGGTCCACGCCCTTGAGCACTTCGATCCGGCCGTGGTCGAAGCTCTTCCAAACATCATTCACCTCAACCATGGGATTCTCCTTTCATTCGAATCTGAGTGCCTGTGCCGCGTTCAGGCGGGCGGCGTACCATGCCGGATACATCGCCCCCGCGATGGCGGTGCCGAAGGCCAGCGCGGCGGCTCCGGCGATCTCCTGCCAGCCGATGCTCGGCTCGATGTATCCTTGCAACTGGGGGATCGCGCGGAGGATCTGGAGTCCCCCCAGGCTGAGCAGCCATCCGGCGGCGATGCCGAAGGCGCACACCACCAGCGATTCACCGAAAATCATTCCCGCCACCTGCGCCCGGGAGAACCCGCAGACGCGGGCGATGGCGATCTCCTTGATACGGGTGAAGACCGAGAGGATCATGGTGTTCGTCACGCTCAGGCCGCCGAGGAGGAAGGCGCAGCCGCCGACCACCCATGCGGTGGTCTTGAGGATCTTGAACTGAGAGTAGCTGCGGCTGAACTCCTCGTTTTCCAGCGCGGTCATGGTGGGATGGTGGTCGGCAACCCAGCGTTTGACGTCGGTGGAGGAAGCGGCATCGGCAAGTGCGACGGTGATGACCGAGCTGAAACCTTCCTTGTGAAAGGCTTCCTGGCAGGCGGCGAGGGGCATGAAGACGCCGCCGTTCTCGAAGCCGTTTTCCATCCGCACGATCCCTGCGACACGGTGCTTGCCTTGGCCGAGTTGGACATCGTCGCCCGCCTTCGCCTTGAGGAAGTCCGCGGCACGTTCGCCGAGGACGACATCCGGCGACCCGTCGGAAAAGGCCGAGGCATCACCGGAGAGCCACCCGGCTTTCTTCAAGCGGCCGTCGGACGCGCGGATGCCGAAGCAAGTGACAACCGGGCGGCCCGGAGCGGTGACGATGGCGAAGAGGACGGGCTGCGCTTCCTTCACGAAAGGTTGGGTTCTCAGCTCCCCGGCGAGCGAGACAGGAACGTTGCTGAAGAAGAGATCGGAGACATTCTTCTCGAAGACGACGACCTCCGCATCGCTGCGCAGGATCTTCTCGAACATCTTCACGGCTCCACCGAGGAGACCGACAACGCTGAGCATGGTGGCAACGCCCAAGGCGATGCCGGCGGCACCGATCGCCGTGCGGACACGGTGACGGCGTAGGTTCGTGAAGATCAATCTCCAGAGGGACATGACGATGGCATCTTCGGTCCTGTTAGACGGCCTTCCGATCCGCCTTCGAAGCGGAACGCGGGAGGTCCACGCGGAGGAGGTCCAGCATGCCCCAGCGCTCGGCAGGCCCCGGCAGGGCGGACTGCACGCGATCCCCGGTTTCCTGAAGCCGGAGGAAGCGCTTGCAGGCGGCATCGAAGCCCTCCGCGGATACGAGGTTCGGGCGTCCGAGGACTTCGTCGCGCCCTGCGGACTTCCCGGTGGACGCCTCGTCGCCGAGCGTGTCTTTCAGATCATCCGCGGCCTGGTAGGCAAGGCCGCGGAGAAGTGCGAGGCGGTCGAGGAGACGAATCTCCTTCTCGCCGCCGCGACCGCAGAGAACGGGAAGGCCCACTGCAAGCCGGAGCAAGGCGGAGGTTTTCCTGGCGGCGACGGCGGCCACATCGGCGGAGTCCTGGCCATCGCGCCAGCCGGCGAGATCGTAGGCCTGGCCACCGGTGAGGCCGTCGACGCCGAGGCATTCGTCCATGAGGGATCCTGCCTGGAGGCGCCGCGACAGAGGGGCTTTCTGGATGCCTTGCCAGATCAAGGCGTAGCCGCGGTTGATCATCGCGAGGGAGGCGAGCATGGCGATGGCCTCGCCGTGGACCACATGAATACAGGCGGCTCCGCGGCGGACGCGGGCGTCATCCATGGCGGGAAGGTCGTCGAACACCAGTGAGGCGGTGTGGAGATACTCGATGCCGCAGGCGATCGCGCGGGCGGACTCTTCGAGCAACCCCATCTCGATGCCGACAAGGTAGGCCACGACAGCCCGGACCAGCGAACCGGGCCGGGCCAGGAGATCGGCCAATGCCGCGGAAAGGCGGGCTTCACCGGCACGTCCGAGGCCTTGGCGAAAACCCGCCAGCAGGATCTCGCGGGCGCAACCGGCCCGGCGCTTCCACCATGCTTCCGTGTTCATCCTTTCCTCCTGTTCATTTGGCCTCGCCCACCAGATGGAACCGGACCGAAAGGCCGGGACTCACCTTCATGACCGCCATGTTCGTGATGACCGGCAACCCGAAGTCCTGGTAGTCAAGAGATGCCGTGCCATCGACGGTTACCCAATTGCCGTCCTTCCTCGCGGTGAACGGGAAGGCAATGGTCTTCGAGATGCCGTGGATGGTGATGCTTCCTTGCGCATAGGTCTTGCCTGCATCGGTCCAGGTTTTGAGGAATTTGAAACTCCCGGCGGGGTCCTTGGTTCCCAGCCACTTGATCATTTCCTTGTCGCGCTTCTCGTCGCCCGTTTTCAGATCGGCAAACTTCCACGAGAGATCGACCGACGAAGGAGCGAGAGACTGGCCGTCCCCGGTGATGG
>CAMLOZ010000159.1 GCA_946481625.1 uncultured Haloferula sp.
CATCGCCGAAATCAACTCCACTTTCCAGTGCTGCAAGGTCTGCGGGACCTCGGCGCGCGCGCGGGCAAAGGCCTCCACCAGCGCCGGATCCACCGCCGCCGTGTCCGCCACCGGCAGCGCGAGTGAAAGCTCCTTCTTCCCCGGATAACACCCGTCGGCGCAGGCCATCCAGGTCGCGGTCGCCTTAAGGTCCACACGCGTCACCCCCAGTTTCTCCGGCGGCGTGATCTCCACCATCAGCAGCACGTCCCGCTCGAAGCCGTGCACCGGATGGATCGCCATCATGCTCTGTTCCGGATAGGGCCACTGGATCGGCCCGGCGGTAAAGCCATCCGGCAATTGCCACGCCAGCTTCACCGGCACCCCGGCGATCCCCGGATTCCGCCAGTAGGTATGAAAGCCCTCGTGATGATGGATCTTCAGTCCCACGGTGAAGGTCTTCCCCGCCGTGATCGCCGTTTGCTCCGACACCAGTTCCACCTCCACGCCCTTCGTTGCCTCCGGTGCCGCAAATGCGGAACCAAGCGTCAGGATCAGGGCAAGCAACGGCTTCATCGCAGGCCCATCAACGTCGCGGGACCCGCCAGCCTGTCAAGGCGGGCGGGCGGAAGTTCCAAATTCCAAACCCTAAGATCCAAATTAAATCGACCAAGCCGGCAGGAAGGGCTCTTCCTTGGATCTTGGAATTTAGATTTTGGAGTTTCTAACGCAGCGCTACGCCACCCTCCGCATTGCCGCCCGCATGAAGGAATCGTAGCCCGCCTCGCCCATGTAGCGCGCGAGCACCGCCGCCGGTGCCTGGCGCAGGTCCACCAGCACCAGCGCGTCCAGCACGTCGGAGAAATCCGGATCCACGTTGAATTCCAGCAGCGTGGCGTTCAGCTTCAGGTACTGCCGCAGCAGCACCGGCACGCCCTTGTGATCCGGTTCCGCGGCGGCCACCGCAGCCGACACTTCCTCGATCGATTGCAGGCAGGCGCTGATGCCCGAGCCCTCCGGTAGCCCGCCATAGGGATGCAGCGGGTGGACCCAGCGGGACATCGCCTCGTCCTGCCTCCGGTCGCGCAGGAAGCGCACGATCAAGTCCTGGGAGGCCGCCGTGTAGTCGCTCGAAATGCTCACCGGCCCGAAGAGCCGCGCATATCTCGGCCGCTCGGCCACGAAGCGCCCGATCCCCCGCCACAGCAGGGCGAGCGGGTGGATCGATTTCTGGTACTCCGGTGCGACGAAGGACCGTCCGAGTTCCAGCGCGGGCCGCAGGAAGTCCAGGAAGGGCTGCTCGAAGTGGAAGAGCGTGGAGGTATAGAGCGCCCCTGGTCCGCCTGCGGCGAGCAGCACATCGGTACAGCCCAGGCGATAGCCGCCGGCCACCTTCCCCGCCTCGCGGTCCCAGAGGAAAAGATGCAGGTAGCTGGCATCGAAGGGATCGAGATCGAGCGCCTTGCCGGTACCTTCGCCCACGGCGCGGAAGGCGACCTCGCGCAGGCGGCCGATCTCATGCAGGATCGCCGGGATCTCCCACGCGGCGGCAAGGAACACATCGAGCCGTCCTTGCGAAGCAAGAGGTCCGCGTTTCGCGAGCTGGGCGATCTCCGCCGATATCTCCACCGGATCGGCAGGTCCGGCGATGGGTTGGAAAGTAGGGTTCATGTCTGAATCGCATTCCAGCATGTCCGGCAGTGCTCGATTTCCCGAATCGAAGAAATCGCCGGGTTCATCGGTAGAAACGATGAAACAAATCTCCCTCATCACGGTCGATCCTCCCGCGACGACATTCTCGTCACATGGACGGGGCGGCTCAGTAGCGCATCGCTAGCGTCCTCGCCCTCAACCACACGGCCGCGCTTGCCGCGTCCATCCCGCCGAGACTCCCGCGCTCCAGTTTCTCCGCCTTGCACCGCACCTTGTACCCCCGCATCGCCAGCAGCACCCGCGGCAGGAGCGCGGTCCGCACCATCGGATGAATGCCTCCCGCCAGATGAAACCACGGCGGCGTCTTGCCGAAAAACTTCACTGTCACGATCTCCGCGCCGGTCTTCGCCGCCAGCGCCGCGATGTGCGGAGACCACGCGCTCTCCTCCACCGCGCTGCCCTTCCAGTTCGCCACCTCACCCGAAGGAAAGACCGCGAGCAGCCCGCCCCCGCGCAAGTGATCGAGCGAGCGCTTCAGCACCACCGCGTTTTTCCGCGAGGCGCCTTCCGCCCCTAGGATCGAAAGCGGCAGCATCGACTCGCCCAGCACCGGCAGCTCCGCCGCCATCTCGTTCGCCATCAGGAGCGTGTCGCGCCGCCGCGCCATGCACAGCGCCCCCAAGGTCAGCGCGTCCGCCCCGCCGAAGGGATGATTCGCCATTACCACCACCGGCCCCGATTCCGGCACCGCTTCGGCAAATCCCTCCGCCGCCACCTCGAGCCCGAAGGCCCGCACCGCCGCCGCAAAACTCTCCCCCTCGCTCTCCGTTCCCTTGCGGAAGTTCACCCGCACCCGCGGCAGGCCGAGCAGCGCATCCAGAAAATGCCGCAGCCGCTCCCGCCCACCACCACCGCCCTCCAGAAACGGCAGCGCGGCTCGCAAATCGAATGGCTCCCGCTCCGGCATGCCTCGCAGTCCACCGCACCCGCACCCGCGATCAAGCCTGCATTCGTGACGTCCTCGGCCCCTCCCGCCTTGACCGATCTGTAATCAGCGGCCGGTAAACCTGCTATGACAGGAGCCTTCACAAGCAGTCATTTTCCCATTGTTGCAAAGCGGCCGACGCCGTTTGTGGGAGACCAACCCAATTGACGCCGTGTCCCAATGCCGGCGTGGCGATCCCTTCCGGCTCGCGAACCCCCGACAACCCATGAAACTCATATCTCCCGCGTTCAGCCCCTTGTTGGCAGCAGCGTTCTTCATTCCCGCGGCGGCAAAGGCCGCCGAACTCGCCTACGAAGGATTCGACTACCCCGTCGGTATCGCAAATACCACCGGCCAGCTCGGCGGCCACGGTTGGAACGGCGTCTGGCGCACCGTGAACAACGGCAGCGCCGATATCGTCAGCGGCAGCCTCCTGCCCGCCAGCGCTCCCGCAGGCTACGACCTCCGCGCGGTCGGCAATAGCTGCTTCCTGCCGAACAACCGCCGTGTCGGCCGCAGGGTCGATACCTCGCTCACCGGGCCCTTCGGCACCGCTGGCTACCGCGATGCCAACGGCCGCATCGGCGCGGATGGCAAGACCATCTACATCAGCTTCACCCAGCAGCCGAATGCCACCGGCTCCTACTACGAGTTCGAGTTCCATCGCGGCGATCTCGGAGACCCGGGCCGCATCGCCGGCGTCGGCAATGACCAGGGCGGCACCAACGTGAACCTGCGTGCTCCGAATGGCACCCACACCGTCATCGGCCCGGGCGATACCAACGTGAACTTCTACGTCGTCCGGATCGACTTCAAGAACGGCAACGACGACGTCCGCGTTTACCGCAATCCCACCTCAGCCACCGAGCCCACATCCCCTACCCTGCTCAAGGAACTCGCCGCGGACATGTCCTTTGATGGCATCTCCTTCGGTGCCTTCGTCGGTAGCGGCCGCGTCGTGACGCACGATGAAGTCCGCCTCGGTGAAACCTGGGAAGACGTCACCGTCCCGCCGCCCGCGCAACCGGCCTTTGCCGAGCAACCGCATCCCACCACCAGCTATGCCGGCGGCACGGTCGTCCTGAAGGCCCGCGCCACCGGCCAGCCTCTGCCGACCTACCAGTGGTTCAAGGGCGTCGATCCCCTCATCGGCCAGACCGGCGCGACCCTCACCCTCGGCACCATCCAAGCCGGCAATGCCGGCGCTTATCACGTGACCGCCACCAATACCGGCGGCGTGGCCGTTTCCAGCGATGCCCAGGTCAACGTGATCGCGGCACCCGCCGGTCTCCTTGCCTACGAAGGCTTCGACTACACCCCCGGCACCGGCAACCTGCCCGGCAAGCCCGGCGGCCTCGGCTGGGGTGCCCCGTGGACCAATGTGGACGCCGGCGGCGTGAATGTCCAAAGCGGCAACCTGCTCGCCGGGACCAACGGCCCCAATGGCTTCGACGACCAGTCGCTTGGAAACAGCGCCTTCACTCCGAATAACCAGCGCGATGGACGTCTTCTCGACACCACTCCCGGCGGCCGCCTAGGCTCCGCGGGATACATCGATGGCTCCGGCAATGTCGGTGCCGACGGCAAGACCATCTACCTCAGCTTCCTCCAGCAGCCGGATGGCACCTCGAAGTTCTACGAGTTCGAGTTCCACCGCGGCAATCTCGGCGACCCCGGCCGCATCGGCGGCATCGGCAATGACACCGGCAATCCCACCGTGGCCCTCCGCACCGGCGGAACTACTACGCTTATCGGACCGGGCAGCACCGGCGTGAACCTCTACGTCGTGCGCATCGATTTCAAACCGGGCAATGACGACGTCTACGTCTATCAGAATCCCGTCTCCGCCACCGAGCCGGCCGTCGCCACGCTCACGAAGATCGCAGCCTCGGACATGTCCTTCAACGGCCTCTCCATCGCAGCCTTCGACAGCGGGCGCACCGTGAAGCACGATGAAATCCGCGTCGGCCAGAATTGGTCGGACGTGATCTTCGGCACCAGCCGCCGCGAACTCGTCTGGGTCGGCGATGGCACCGCCAACGAATGGAACCTCACCGCCCCGAATTGGACCGCCGGCAGCGGCAGCACCGCCTTCGTCGATGGCGATCCGGTGACCTTCGATGACACCGGCTCCGACACCCCCGCGGTGAATGTCACCACTTCGGTGAACACCGCTTCCCTCACGGTGAACAACGAGCTCAACGACTACACGCTCGGCGGGGTGGGCACGATCATCACCTCCGGCGGTCTGGTGAAATCCGGAGCCGGTTCCCTGACCCTGAATGGCACCGCCGATCTCAGCTCCGCGCTCGTCGTCAATGGCGGCGATGTGCAGCTCAACGGCACCTTCACCGGCGGCGGTGGCCTCAATGTGAACGCCGGTACCACGACCCTCGCCGGCGCCAGCTCGCTCAATGGCCTCGTCAGCACCAATGGCAACCTGAGCATCACCGGCCCCACCGCCATCACCGGCGGCGCGCCCTTCGTCTGGATCGGGAATTTCCCCGGCGCGGATTCCACCATGACGATCGAAGCCGGCGGCTCCCTCACCATGACTGGAGCCCTCGCGGATTCCCTGGTCTTCGGCCGCGATGGCGGTAGCGGTGCCCTGATCCAGAATGGCGGCACCCTGACCTACAATCCCACGAATCGCGCCGAAGCCTACCTCGGTGCCAGCACCTCGCCCGCCACCACTGCTTCCTACACCATGAACGACGGGACCCTCGAGATGAGCGAGAAGCGCCTCGCCCTCGCCCTCGGCCCCGTCACCTCCCGTCTCACCCAGAATGGCGGCGCGATCCATGTCCGGCAGTTGGACCTCGGCAGTACCCTGCCCGCCGGTCCGGGCACCGGCATCCTCGATCTCACCGGCGGCGTCCTCACCATCGGCGCGGGTGGCATCACCAGCGGGAGCGGCCAGTCGGAGATCAATCTCGGCCATGCCACGGTGGCCGCCGCCGCCGATTGGTCCTCCATTCGCGATATGACCCTGACCGGTACCGGTGGCAGCACCACCTTCGATACCTCCACCTTCGAGATCACCCTCGGCGGTTTCCTCTCGGGGGACGGCGGCTTGATCAAGAACGGCACCGGCACCCTCGTGTTGAATGGCTTCAATGCTTTCACCGGTCCCCTCGCGGTGAATGCCGGCACGCTCGCGGGGATCGGCTCCATCGATAGCGACCTGTCCTCCCTCACGGTGGCCTCGGGCGCCACCCTCGCTCCCGGAGATGGCGGCATCGGCTTCTTCTTCAGCGCCGCGGCGGCGGATCTCGCCAGCGGCTCCACCTTCGCTGTGGAGATCGATAGCTCGTTCACCACCTCGGACCAGTTGGCCGCGGCAAACGGGATCGATCTCACCGGCGCAAACGTCACCTTCACGGAGATCGGCACAGGCATCATTTCCGCCGGCACCGAGCTCGTCCTCATCGATTACTCCGGCGGCACCCGCACCGGCACCTTCACCGGCTACCCGGAAGGTGCCACGGTGGCGGCCGGGTCGAATACCTTCACCATCAACTACGCGAATGCCTCGCGCGTCACGCTCACCTCGACCACCGTCCTGACCCCCTATCAAGCATGGGCCATCTCGAAGGGGCTCGATGGCTCGCCCGGCAAGGACCCGGCCTTCGATGCCGATCCGGAGCAGGATGGCTTCTCGAACGGCTTGGAGTGGGTTCTCGGCGGTGATCCGCTCGCCGTCGATCAAACCCCGCTCGTCGCGGTCACTTCGGATGCCACCACCGGCATCACCCTGGACTTCACCCGCGAGGAAGCCTCGCTCGGCAACGTCACCCTGACCGTCGAGTGGGACACCGACCTCGGCGGCATCTGGACCTCGGTCCCGATCACCCAAGCCGGCGGCTCCCATCCGGGCGGCGTCACCGTCGGCGTCAACCAAGCCGCCACACCGGATGCGGTGACTGTCAATATCCCCGCCTCGAACTCGGCCAACGGCCACCTCTTCGCCCGCCTCCGCGCGACCATGCCCTGACCGGCAAGCCACCCCCTTGGTTCCGCTCGCGCTTGGGAGGCGGGAGCGGAAACCGATTCAAGCCGGCGTGCTCCACCATGAAGCATGCCGGCTTTGCGTATAGGAATCAGGTTTTCTCCTGCTGCGCCTTCAAGAGATCCCGGATTTCCATCAGCAGCTTCTCCTGTGCGGAAGGCGCCGCTGGCTCGGCAGGCTTCTCCTTCTCCCGCTTCAAAACCCCCAGGGCTTTCTTCACGATCAGGAACACCGCGAATGCCACCAGCATGAAGGAAAGGAAGTCCGTGAAAAACTGTCCATAACCGATCACCGGCTCTCCGGCCTTGAGCGCGTCCGCGTAGGAAACCTTCGTCTCCGGGAAGTTGAGGTTCACATACATGTCACTGAAGTTCACGCCCCCGGTGACCTTCCCCAGCACGGGCATGAAGACGTTGTCCACAAGCGATTTGACCACGGTGCCGAACGCGCCGCCGATAATGATACCGACGGCCATGTCGATTAGATTGCCTTTGAAGGCGAACTCCTTGAATTCTTTGATCATGGCGACTGAATGGGATTTGCGCCCTATCAAAGCATCCCTTCTAACATCCCGCAACATCCATTCACCCAAGCCTTCCGGGCATTGTTCGGACCCGGATTATCGTGACCCCTGAAGATTTTCCTTCAGAGGGACCACGATGGACGGGATCAATCAAGAGATAGGAGATCCTCGCTTCAAGGATCAGTCCTCGTCGTTGCTGCCACCCTTCACGCGCACCTTGCCGCGCAGCTTGGCCTCGATGAAGGCGTCGATATCGCCGTCCATCGTCGCCTGGATGTTGTTC
>CAMLOZ010000160.1 GCA_946481625.1 uncultured Haloferula sp.
CGGCGCAGGTACCCGTCGTGATGGTGAGTCACTCGATGCAGGGCGGTTGCATTTGCGAGAATGCTCCGGGACTGCGGGTGAACTATTCGAACATGGAGATCGCTGCCGCGGCGGCTCCGCGGGCGCAGTTGATCGTCGGGGCCACGGGCGATTGGACGCGGACGACGATGGAGGTGGAAGGACCGGCGGTCGCGGGCATCTACAAGCTTTTCGGGGCGGAGGACCGGCTGAAGTACGTGTGCTTCGAGGCACCCCACAACTACAACCGGACGAGTCGCGAGGCCACCTATGATTGGCTGGGACACCGCCTGCTGGAGCATCCCGAAACGGTCTCCTTCAAGGAAGCCCCGTACCAGAAAGAGCCGGACGCGGAGCTGCGCGTTTTCCCCGGGGGGAAGCTTCCGGACGATGCGCTGACGATGGCGGATTTCATTGAGGCGCGGAAGGACGAGCAGCGGAAGCAGTGGCAGAAGCTGGTGCCCCGGGATCCGACGGGCTTCGAGCGTTTCAAAGCGGTGATGCTTCCGGCTTGGCGTCACACGGTGCAGACCACTTGGACCTTCGCGGATCGGAACAAGAAAGATCCTCCTCCGGCGGAGTGGGTGGCGCGAGAGCAACTGGCGGGAACGGTGGTGATCAAGGTGGCCGACATGCCGGCACGGGAGCGAGATGAGCTGCAGATCGAGCAACGGAACGGCCTGACGATTCTTACCTTCGACCACGTCCTCGGAAGCGACCCGGCGGATGAGATCTCCGATCATTTCACCACCTACAATCGCACGGCGCTCCAGAAGCATGTCGGGGCCTTGATCACGCTATGCCAGATGGTGAGGACTTCGCCGGCTGTCGATCGTGTGGTGCTTTCGGGCAGCGGCCGCGGCAGCCTTTGGGCCTTGCTGGCAGCACCGGCGGCCGATGCGGTCGCGGTGGATTGCGAGGGTTTGGATTTCTCGAGCGACGACGACCTGCTTGCGACCGGATGGTTCGCTCCCGGGCTGCGCTGCATCGGCACTTTCCAAGGTGCCGCGATGCTTGCCGCGCCGAATCCGCTGCTTTTGCACAACACCCGAGACGAATTCGCCGCGGGCGACATCGAAGCCGCCTATGGGGCCGCGGGTGGGGAAAAGCGATTGGAAGTCACAGAAGCCTTGCGGTCCGAGGAGGGGATTCTGCGCTGGGCTGCGCAGAAATAGGGGGCTGCATGGCGAGCTGTTCTTTTGACCACATTTTCTGGAAAACTCCACTGGCGGAGCGGGGCTTCCCGCATAATCTCCCCGCGTGCCCGCGAAGAAGAAGCCGTCCGATGCTCCCAGCGCCCCCGTCATCCGCATCCGCGGTGCCCGCCAGCATAACCTGAAGGGCTTGGATCTCGATATCCCCTTGGGGCAGCTCACGGTGGTCACGGGGCCGTCCGGCTCGGGGAAGTCCTCGCTCGCCTTCCACACCCTCTATGCCGAGGGCCAGCGGCGCTACGTGGAGACCTTCTCGCCGTACGTGCGGCAGTTCTTCGACCGGATGGACAAGCCGGTGGTGGATCACATCGATGGCATCCCGCCGGCGATCGCGATCGAGCAAAAGAACAACATCCGCACCACGCGCTCGACGGTCGGCACCCTCACGGAGATCAACGATTACCTGAAGCTGCTGTATGCCCGTGCGGCGCGTGGCTATGACCCCGACACGGGCGAGGAGATCCGGCCGGATTCGCCGGAGTCCGCGGCGGCCTGGGCCTTCGAGCATCTCCCGGGCGAGCAGGTGCTGGTGACCTTTCCGGTCGGGATTCCGGCGGATACGAAGAGCGAGGATTTGTTCCCCTTCCTCAACCAACAGGGCTACCTGCGGGTGTTGATCGGAAAGGAAGTGTTTCGGACGGATGAGCCGGGAGCGACGGCCAAGGTGGCCAAGACGCGTTCGATCTCGGTGATCCAGGACCGCCTGCCGGTGACGCCCGACAACCGCACGCGTCTGATGGAAGCGCTCGAGCATGCCTTCACGCTGGGCAAGGGACATGTGGCACTGGCCTCCGGTCCGGAGTTCAAGGTGCGGCTGTTTTCCTCCACCTGGACGAATCCGGCCACGGGCAACTCGCTGCGCCCGCCGTCGCCGGCCTTGTTCTCCTTCAACAACCCGCTCGGGGCCTGTCCAAAATGCCGCGGCTTCGGCCGGGTGATCGGCCTCGATCTCGACCGCGCGGTTCCGGATCCCTCGCTCACCATCCGCAAGGGGGTGATCAAGCCCTTCCAAGGCGATCGCGGCGAGGAGTGCCAGCGCGACCTGCTGCGCTGTTGCAAGGAGCGGCGGATCGACATCGACACGCCGTGGGAGGACATGGACGAGTCGGAGCGCGAGTGGGTCTACTATGGAGATCGTAGGACGACCGCGCCCGAGGACCTGGAGGAGCTGTGGCGCTCGGGCGGATGGTACGGGGTGAAGGGCTTCTTCGACTGGCTGGAGACGAAGGCGTACAAGATGCACGTCCGCATCTTCCTCAGCCGCTACCGTTCCTACACCACCTGCGCGACCTGCCGGGGCAAGCGGCTGCAACCGGAGGCGCTGTGCTACAAGATCGAGGGGAAGGCCCTGCCCGACCTCTGGACGCTGCCGATCACCGATCTGCGCGAGTGGTTCGCGAATATCGGCTCCGTGGTGCCGGGTGCGGTTCACGATGCCTCGCTGCAACTCATCCTCACGGAGATTGCCTCGCGCCTTCACTACTTGAATGAAGTGGGACTGGGCTATCTTACCCTGGATCGCCCGGCACGGACCCTGAGCGGCGGCGAGATCGAGCGCGTGAACCTCACGACCTGCCTGGGGGCCTCGCTGACGAACACGCTCTTCGTGCTCGATGAGCCGACCGTCGGCCTTCACGCGCGCGACATCCATCGCCTGGTCGGCGTCATGCACGGTCTGCGCGACAAGGGCAACACGCTGGTGGTGGTGGAGCACGAGGAGGCGGTGATGCGCGCGGCGGACCAGCTTCTCGATATCGGCCCCGCCGCCGGACAGCACGGCGGGAGCCTGGTGTTCCAAGGGCCGGTGTCGAACGGCCTGGCGATCCGCGCGAACGCGAAGTCCGCGGTCGGCACCTTGCCCTGGCTTTCGGGCGGGCGGTCGATCCCGGTTCCCGCGAAGCGCCGCAAGCCGGGGCCGAGGAAGATCGAGATCCGCGGGGCGAGCCGCCACAATTTGAAGAAGCTCGATCTCGAGCTGCCGCTTGGCCTCTTCGCGTGCCTTACCGGCGTGTCCGGTTCGGGCAAGTCCACGCTCGCGCACGACGTGATCTACGCGAACCTCTCGCGGAAGCTGAAGAAGGAGGAGTCGGAGCTCGATCCCGCGCCGCTCAAGGAGCTACGGGGAACGCAGTACTTGAGCGACGTGCTGCTGGTCGATCAATCGCCGCTGGCCCGTACTCCGCGTTCGACACCGGCGGTTCTGTTGGGCGCCTTCGACCCGATCCGCCAGCTTTTCGCGCAGGCGGAGGATGCGAAGGCCGGCGGCCTGAATACCGGCTTCTTCTCCTTCAACTCGGGGGAGGGCCGCTGCGACCGCTGCGCCGGGGCCGGCAGCGAGAAGGTGGAGATGCAGTTCCTCTCCGACCTGCACGTGACCTGCCCGGACTGCAACGGCAGGCGCTACAAGCCCTCGACGCTGGATATCCACTACCTCGGCAAGTCGATCGCGGACATCCTCGACCTGTCGATCGAGGAGGCGCTGGCGTTCTACGGTGAAACCGAGGGCCTTTCCGCACCGCATGCCAAGCGCCACGAGCAGGTGTGCAAGCTGCTCCGGCCGCTGGCCGAGGTGGGGCTCGGCTATCTCAAGCTGGGCCAGCCGCTCAACACGCTTTCGGGCGGCGAATCGCAGCGCTTGAAGCTTTGCCAGCTCCTCGCCGAAGCGGGTCCGAAGACGAAGGACGCCAAGCTTTCGAAGCTGCTGATCCTCGACGAGCCGACGACGGGCCTGCACTTCTCGGACATCGAGCGCCTCCTGGGTGTGTTCCAGCGCTTGGTTGATGCCGGTCACAGCTTGCTCGTGATCGAGCACAACCTGGACGTCATCAAGTGCGCCGATTGGATCATCGACCTCGGCCCCGAGGCGGGAGCGAAGGGCGGACAGCTGGTGGGGCAGGGCACGCCGGAGCAGATCGCGGCGATGGATACGGAAACCTCGCGCTTCCTGAGGCCTTACGTGCTGCCGGAGAAGCTGGCGGCTTCCCGCCTGAAGGAGGAGGCTTTGCTG
Organism: uncultured Haloferula sp.; assembly: GCA_946481625.1. The sequence continues at coordinate 4,240 of CAMLOZ010000160.1, forward strand.
CCGCGGCTCTTTGCGAAGCCCGCGAACGTGATCGCGCTGCGCGGGGCGCGGGAGCACAACCTGAAGAACGTTTCGCTCGATATCCCGCGCGACAAGTTCGTGGTGGTCTCGGGCCTCAGCGGTTCGGGCAAGTCCACGCTCGCGTTCGACATCCTCTTCGCGGAAGGCCAGCGGCGGTTCCTCGACTCGATGTCGGCGTATGCCCGGCAATTCGCGGAGCAACTGGAGAAGCCGGAGCTCGATTCGCTCGCGGGCCTGCCGCCGACGGTGGCGATCGAGCAACGCGTGTCGCAGGGCGGCATGAAGTCCACGGTCGCGACGGTGACGGAGGTATGGAACTTCGTGCGCCTGCTCTATGCGAAGCTTGGCACGCGCTATTGTCCCGACTGCAAGGTGCCGGTGGAAAAGCAATCGCTCGCCGCGATCGAGAAGAGCGTGCGCGATCTGCTGAAGAAGGGTCCGGTCTCGATCCTCGCGCCAGTGATCCGCGGGCGGAAGGGCTATCACACCGAAGTGGCGGAGTGGGCGCTGAAGCATGGATTTACGAGACTTCTCGTGGACAAGCAATTCCGCGATGCGGAGGGATTCACGCGGCTCGAGCGCTTCAAGGAGCACGACATCGACGTGGTGGTGGCTGAAGTTCCAAGTGAGAAGGGCCAAGTGCCAAACAAAGGCAAGAAGGCCGAGGAGTCGCTGGGAGCGGTGATTCCGAGGGCGCTGGAGATCGGGAAGGGCACGCTGAAGCTGTTCACGCCGGACAAGAAGTTCATGCTGCTTTCGAGCGAGGCGAGCTGCCCGAGTTGCCACCGGTCCTTCGAGGAGCTTGATCCGCGTTTGTTCTCGTTCAACTCGCCGCACGGCTGGTGCCCGGAGTGCCGCGGCCACGGAATGGTGCCGAAGCACCGCCATGACCTCGACACCTCGCGCTACGAGTCCGTGCTGGAAGCGGAGATGGATGCGGATCGCAAGATCGAGCGGATGGAGGACGAGGAACTGGTGGAGTGCCCGGCTTGCCGCGGTGCACGTTTGAATCCGGAGGGCCGTGCAGTCCGCTTCCAGGGATCGCCGCTGGCGGATCTCGCGCGGCTTCCGGTCGAGCATGCGTCGCAGCACTTCGAGAAGCTCAAGATCGGCGGCGACCGCGAGAGCTTGATCGCGCGCGATATCCTGCCGGAGATCCGGCAGCGCCTGGCCTTCCTGCAGGAGGTCGGCCTCGGCTACTTGCAGCTCGACCGCTCGGCCCGCACGTTGAGCGGCGGCGAGAGCCAGCGCATCCGTCTCGCGGCGCAGCTCGGCAGCAACCTGCGCGGCGTGCTCTACGTGCTCGACGAACCGACCATCGGGTTACACCCGCGCGACAACGCCGCGCTGTTAGAGACGCTCGTGGCGCTCCGCGACCGGGGCAACAGCTTGATCGTGGTGGAGCACGACGAGGATACCATCGCGCGTGCGGATCACCTGATCGACCTCGGCCCGGGCGCGGGACGTCTGGGCGGGCAGGTGGTGTACCAGGGGCCGCCGCCCCAAGTGCCAAGTGAGAAGGACCAAGTGCCGGGGAAAGGCAAGAAGGCCGGAAGCAAGATCGAGGGAACGACAATGCTCGATGTTTCGGCTTCGCCGACGTACCGGGCGCTTTCGAACCCGATCATTCATCCGATGCGGGGCTCGCGGCGTGGCGTGCCGAAGAACCATCCGCTGCTGAAGGTGGAGGGATGCCGCGCGAACAATCTGAAATTCATCGATGTCGCGGTGCCCTTGGGCCGGCTCACCGTTCTAACAGGAATTTCCGGCTCGGGCAAATCGACCTTGATGCACTCGTGCATCGCGGATGCGGCGCGGGCCAAGAATGCGAAGGCGGAGGGGAAGAAGACGGGCGTCCGCAAATGGAAATCGGCGAGCGGCTTCGACAAACTGCAATCGATCTACGAGGTGGACCAATCGCCGATCGGCAAGACCTCGCGTTCGTGTCCGGCGACCTATGTGAAGGTGTTCGACGATATCCGGAAGCTCTTCGCGCAGCTTCCCGATTCGCGCGTGCGCGGCTACGAGGCCTCCCGTTTCTCCTTCAACACGGGCGACGGCCGCTGCCCGGTCTGCGAGGGCAACGGTCGCGTGAAGCTGGAGATGGATTTCCTGCCGAGCACCTGGGTGCCTTGCGAGGCGTGCAATGAAATGCGCTACAATCCGGCGACGCTCGAGGTCCGCTTCCGCGAGAAGAACATCGGCGAGGTGCTGCGCATGACCATCGAGCAGGCCGCCGAGTTCTTCGAGTCGCAGCCGCGGATCGCCGCGCCCTTGAGGCTGCTGGCGGACACGGGGCTCGGTTATCTCCAACTGGGCCAACCGTCACCGACCTTGAGCGGCGGCGAAGCGCAGCGCATCAAGCTGGTGACCGAGTTGACGAAGGGCCGCGTCTCCGCGAAGAACCTCAAGACGCTGAACCGCTCGAACCTCTACCTCATCGAGGAGCCGACCGTGGGCCTGCACCTGGAGGACGTGAAGCGCCTCATCGACGTGCTCCATCGCTTGGTCGATGAAGGGCATACCGTGATCGTGATCGAGCACCACATGGCAGTGGCGGCGGAGGCGGACTGGATTCTCGACATGGGACCTGAAGCGGGGGACCAAGGCGGGACGATCATCGCGCAGGGCCCGCCGGAGACGGTGGCGAAGTCGAAGAAATCGCGGACCGCGCCTTTCCTGGCGGCCGCGCTATCGAACCACTCATGAACACAGCACGGATGATGGCGGCGGCCCTGGCGCTTGCGGGAGCAAGCTGTGTGTCGCGGCAATCTCCCCATCCCGACTGGCCCCGTGCGGGATCGCTGAAGAGTCTGTCGCAACTGGACGGGGTGTATCGCAACGGCAGCGATGACCACCAGACCGGAACGTGCCAGGGATCGACGCGATCACTCTATGATTTCCTGACCGGACAGCTCGGCAGCACCAGCAGGGAGGGGCGTGAGACCGAGCTCCGGGCGTCGCCGGACGGGAAGGAACTGCGGCTGCAGCTGCGGGGCCCGCGCGGAAGGGTTCTCGCTTCCGAGACGCTGCGGGCGGCTCACGGTGATTTCATTCTGGAGCGGAATTCGCTGGCGGTGAAGACGCCCGGAAACCTCGGCGAAACCGGAGTCACGAATCTCGGCGTGTTTGCCGGTGA
>CAMLOZ010000161.1 GCA_946481625.1 uncultured Haloferula sp.
TGACCGGCTACGGTTGGGGGAATTCCAGCGTCGCCTCGCGCGACCGCGGCGACGTCGGCACGCCGGGCGGGAGCGAGCGGACGCTGGAACGCGACTTCTGCCTGCCCGGCGCGGGCAATCCCTTCTACGTCGATCTTCCGGATGGGAAGTACCGCTTCACCTTCATCGTGGGCGATAGCATCTCCAAGACTGGCATCACCGTGCGCGCCGATGGCATGCCGGTCATCCCCAGCATGGGCGCGGCGATCAATCAGTGGACCAAGGTCTCGGTGCTTTTCCAGTCCGGCCGGGACGCCTTCTCTTCGACCCGCGTGGACGCGGCGAACAAGCCTTTCCCGATGCAGAAGCACGGACGCGTCCGCTTTGAATTCATCGCGGGGATCGCCTTTATCAATTCGCTGACGATCGAGCCGGTGTCGGACGCGGAGTGGAATGCGAAGCCCACGCTCTTCACCGCGAGCGATTCCACAGTGTCGAGCTATCCCCAGCCAGCCGGTGCGCCGCCCCACGCCACGGGACTGACCTTCATGGGCTGGGGCCAGGCGCTGCCGAATCATTTCACCAGCGGTATCTTCATCGACAACCAGGCCCAGCCCGGACGCAGTTCGAGGAGCTTCGTGGAGGAAGGCATCCTCGATGCCATCCTGAACCGGATCAAACCGGGCGACTACCTGTTCGTGATGTTCGCCATCAACGATTCGGCGGACACGTTGCCGGGCACCTACAACAACCGCAACACCAAGCCGGAATCGACCCACAAGGCATGGACGCGGATGTACATCAGCGAGGCCCGCAAGCGCGGCGCGAAGCCGGTGCTGGTCACCTCGCAGATCAAGTGCACCTACGACGTTTACGGCCGCTTCAACAACAGCGTGCAAGGGTATCCTCAGGCCGACCGCGAGCTGGGTGCGGAACTCGGCGTGCCGGTGGTGGATCTCAACAAGGCGAGCATCGATTACCTCACGGCGCTCGGGCCGAAGGCGGATGACGGCGATCCCGCGACGCCGCCGCTGCCGGAGGGCACCCGCTGGTACCGGACGAATCCGGACGGCTCGATGAACGATTACATCCACCTATGCCCGCACGGTGCGAACCAGTTCGCAAGGCTGGTGTCGCGCCTGGTGTTGAAGACGCCGGGGCTGGAAGACCTGGCCCGGCATGTCAACGCGCCACCGCGACCGCAGCCGGGGCTCACCATCCGATCGAATTACTAATCCCGCCGTACAAAACCATGAAACCTTCGTTTTCCGTTTTCCGGCGGTCGCTGATCCCCGCCTTGTTTGCCACCGGCCTCGCCGCGCTCGCGCAGGGCGCGGGCATCTATGACAGCGGCGGCTTCGAGTCGCCAGTCTTCCTCCTGGAGCAGAGTCTCGACGGCCAGGATCCCCCGCCGCCCTTGGGCAACGGTTCCTGGGCTCAGGACAATGGCAGCAGCGTGGCCGTGGTCACCGCGGCGAATGCGATCGATGGCACCAGGTCGATCAAGATCACCCGCAGCGCGGGCGCAACCGGGAATACCCGCTGGGGCGTGGTGAAAGTCGTCAACCCCGCGGTGCCCGACAACGTGGTCGACATCCGCTTCGACATGCAGGTGGTCCAGAAAACCAACGAGTACGGCCCACTGTTCGGCATCGAGGCCTACGGCTCGGTGTTCGGCGCGCCGAAGCTGATCGGCAGCCTGCTGCACGACGCGAGCACCGGCGAACTGGTCTGCCAACGTGGGGGCAGCGGCGCTTACATCGGGACCGGCTTCTACCCGGATCTCAAGCGGCACCAGCATTACCGGCTCTCGCTGAACTTCACCGCGCGGACCTGCTCGCTGTTTGTCAACGGGCAGCTTGTGCACACCGAAGGATTCGTGACGCCCTCGGTGACGAACTTCACCGATGCCCCGCTCGTGACCGTCGCGGCAGGCTCGGTGGAGGAGACGGGGAGTGCCTACATCGACAACTACCGCATCGACTCGGGCACCAGCAAGTTGCCCTACCTGTTGTGGCGCGGCGATGGCACCGCCAATGTGTGGGATCTCAATCTCAGCGCCAATTGGCACGATGGCATCGGCACCGGGAAGTTCGCCACCGGGAGCGAGGTCCGCTTCGACAACAGCGGGTCTGCGATCCCGGCGATCGAACTCCGCGGTAACCTTCAGCCCTCCGCGGTGAAGGTGTCGTCCGGCCTGGACTACGCATTCTCCGGGTCGGGGACGATCACCGGCACCACCGGGCTGCTCAAGGAAGGAAGCGGCAAACTGACCCTGAACGGATCGAACAGCTACTCGGGAAACACCGTCGTGAATGCGGGCGAGTTGAGCGTGCGCAATTCTTCTGGAAGCGCCACGGGTAGCGGCAGCGTCGCGGTCGCCGCCTTGGCCACCTTGTCCGGCGATGGCCGGATCGGCGGTGCGGTCACCGTCGCGGCGGGCGGCGTGGTGATGCCCGGTGCCGGCCCCGGCACGCTGCGCATTGACAACGACCTCGCGCTGGATGGCGCGGTGCTGAAGTTCGAGCTCGGCACCAGCAGCGACCGCTTGGTCGTGGCAGGAGATCTCGGGCTCGGTGGTTCCTTGGAAATCACCGACGCGGGCGGACTGCAAGCCGGAACCTATCCGCTCGTCAGCTACGGCGGTGAACTCAGCGCAGGCTCGTTCCTGATCACCCGTGGGCCCGAGGGCTTCCGCTACCGCATCGATAGCGGCACGCCTGGCGTGATCTCCCTGGTCGTGACACCGCCCCCGCCGCCGCCGTTCGCACCGGAACTGCTGGACGCGAGTCCCGCGGGCAAGGATGCGATCACGCTCAACTGGCAGGACCGCTCCGACAACGAAGAGCAGTTTACGATCGAACGCTCGGCCGATGGTGCGGCTTTCACGCTCATCGCGAGCGTTGATTCGAACACCTCGTCGTTCACGGATGGCGGCCTGGCTTCGGGACAGACCTATCACTACCGCGTCAGCGCGGGGAATAGCGGCGGCGTGTCGGTGCCTTCGAATGTCGCTTCCGCGCGCACCCTCATCTCGCCCGCGCTTGCTTACCTGAAGCTGGACGAGACCAGCGGCACGACCGCCTACGACAGCTCGCCGAATGGCAACCATGGCACTTTGGTCGGCGGACCCGTGTGGGTTTCCGGGCAATTCGACAACGGCCTCGACCTCGACGGCGTGGACGACCACGTCACGCTGCCTGCGGGCGTCACAGCCAGCCTCCGCGACTTCACCGTGGCGGCGTGGGTGAAACTCGATTCGCTCGACAACTGGTCGCGCGTGTTCGACTTCGGGTCGAATACGGCGAACTACATGTTCCTCACGCCGTCGAATGGCGCAACGCGCAAGCTGCGCTTCGCCATCAGCACCAGCGGCGGCGGCGGCGAGCAGATCATCGAGAGCCCGGCTGCCCTCCCCACCGGCGCGTGGACGCACGTGGCGGTCACGTTGTCAGGCAGGACCGGCACCTTGTATGTGAACGGCTCCGTCGTCGGGACGAACCACTCGATGACCCTGTCCCCTTCGAGCTTGGGCGCGACGGCGAACAACTACATCGGCAAGTCCCAGTACCCCGACCCGTATCTCAATGGCCAGGTCGATGAGTTCCAGCTTCATGATCGCGCGCTCGCAGCTGCGGAAGTCGCCGCCCTCGCCAATCCCGCCACGCCTCGCGCTCCCGGTGGACTCGCCGTGGTCGCAGGGGACGGACAGGTGGAGCTGAGCTGGAATGCCGTCGATGGCGCAACCAGCTATAACGTCTATCGCTCCACCGGCAATGGCTTCGCGCTGATCGCCACCGGCCTCACCAGCCCGGCCCTCACCGATGAAAGCGCGGTCAATGGCACGGCCTACAGCTATGTCGTGACCGCCTCGAACGAGTTCGGCGAGAGCGCCTTCTCCGCACCCTTCGCGGCCACTCCCTTCCCCGATGCCAAGTACAGCGGTCGCGCGGTGGCGGTCGGCGTGAACGCGGCGGGGATGCCGTTCACCTGGGGCGACACCTGCGAGCTGCCCGAGGAGGGCGGCTGGCGGCAGTCTTCGTTCCTCACCTTCGATGAAGCGGACACGGCGAGCGGGGAGATCGGCCATGCCTCGGTCATCGGCCAGGTGGACCGGACCCGCGCGGAGGCATCGGTTGGCGGCGTCGCCCTGAACGCGAACGGCGTTCTCATCGAAGTGGATTTCGCCATGTCCCGGGCGCTCGCGGTCTTCCAGTCCGGCGGCGGAACCGGGCTCGCGGGAGCATCCGAGATCGGAACACTCCACGTCGCCGGGACGCCGGTGATCATTACCGGCGAGCCGAACCAATCGGTCTCGCTGCCGAACGGCCGGATCGTGATCAACGAGCAACTCCTCAGCGACACCTCGATCACCGTGAACGCGATCCACGTGGTGCTCGATGCCGGATTGGACCTCGTGGTTGCCTCGGTCCGCGCCGGTTATCAAAGCGTGCAGGCACCGCCACCCGGTGGGGACGACTCCATCACCGGCGGCGGTTGGATTCCGGGCCCCGCGGACAAGCGCAGCTTCGGCTTCAGCGGTGGCTTTGAAGGTGGCGTTCTCACGGGTCACCTCAGCTTCAAGGATCACGGCAGCGGCATGAAGGTGGAAGGCCTGACCGTCACCTACTACGGTTCCGGTGCCACCGCGAACAGCCGTCGCATCGAAGGGGCCGCGAGGATCGACGGGGTCGGGGGATTCACCTACCGCCTAGAAGCCTCCGACAACGGCGAACCCGGCGATGCGGATACCTTCAGCATCGACCTCTCGAACGGCTACCACGCGGATGGCGCCCTGGGTGGCGGCAATATCCAGTTGCATCGCCCGGGCGAGTAAGCGCGGCCCTGCTTAGGTCGGCAGGGCGTGCTGTTCAGGAAAGCGAGGGCGGCTCCTTCACGGGGTCGCCCTTGGCTTTTCCCGCATGGTCGCCATAAGGTTCTCCCACGCGCACGCCCCCAGCCGGAACGACCGAGTCGTCCCGCTACCGAAGGCAAGGCTCCTCAGTTCCGGTTCAAACGGAGCAGGCCGGTCGGCGGGGGCTCGGCGCGGAAGGCGCCCTCGCACTCCGCCGTCGGCGGGGGCAGCACGCCCAGCTCGATGACGATGCGGGATCCGTTCGGGAGCATGTCGAAGCAGTCGAGGCTGCTGATCTCTTCCGTGCCGCCATTTCCCGGAGTGGACTGGGCCACGTGCTCCATGAATTCGAGGGCCGCTGTCACCAGCTTGCCTTTCAATTCAGCGAGCCGCGGATCTTCTTCGACCTCGACCGTCCGGTAGAGCGACGTCGGTGCCGGCTCGGGCCGGGGTTGCGGGCTCGCCGGAGGTGAAAACCGGGTTGGGGTTACGGACGATGGAACTGCCGCTGGGGTTTTTCGGTTCATGACATTCACGGGGGTGAGCGCCGCCGGAGGGGTATGCGGTGTTACAATATTGTGACCGATTTTGCCCCCGGGGAAAGCTAAAACGTTCCTCCGCAGTTTCCGTGGAATCCTGCCCGACCTTCGCGGGACAGCGCTTCAAGGAGAGAGTTCTCCCGCCACCTTCCGCGCCCAGGCGTCCGCGGCAATCACGCTTTCCAGGGAGCCCGCGGGGGCCACGTCGTGCTTCGCCATCGTCTCCTCCACCACCCGCCAGATGTCGGTGAAGCGGATCCGGCTCGTGATGAAGGCATCCACCGCCACCTCGTTCGCGGCATTGAATACCGCAGGCAGGGTCCCGCCCTTGAGGCCTGCCTCGCGCGCCAGACGGAGCGCCGGGAAATCCGCATGCCGGGGCTCTTCGAAGTCCAAGCGCGCCAGCTTGCCGAAATCCAGCGGCTGCAAGCCCCCCGCCACGCGGTCCGGCCAGGTCAGCGCATATTGGATCGGGAAGCACATGTCCGTCTTGCTCATCTGCGCCAGCACCGAACCGTCCACGAACTCCACCATCGAGTGCACGATGCTCTGCGGATGCACCGTCACGTCGATGCGCTCCATGCCGATCCCGAACAGCCAGCGGGCCTCGATCATCTCCAGGCCCTTGTTGAAGAGGGTGGCCGAATCAATCGTGATCTTCCGGCCCATCTCCCAAGTCGGATGCTTCAGCGCCTGCGCCAGCGTGACTTGCGGAAGTTGCTCCGCGGGGAGACAACGGAAGGGTCCGCCGGATGCTGTTAGAATGAGGCGCGAGACCTCCTTCTCGCCGCCGCGATGCCCGTCAAGGCACTGGAAGATCGCGTTGTGCTCGCTATCCACGGGCAGAAGCTTCACGCCCTTGCGTGCGGCGGCGGCGGTCACGACTTCGCCCGCCATCACCAGGATCTCCTTCGAGGCGACGGCCAGATCCTTGCCGGCCTCGATCGCCGCCAGTGCCGGGTGCAAGCCCGCGGTGCCGACGATGGCGACGAGGACCATTTCCGCCTCCTCCAGCGTCGCCAACTCCACCAAGCCCTGCGGGCCCGGATAGATCGTCACGTCCGCGGGAAGCAGCGCGCGGAGTTCATCGACGCGCCCCGCATCGTGCAGTGCCACGTGCTTCACGCCGGTCGCATGCACTTGCTTCGCCAGAGCCTCCACGCTCCCGTTTGCCGCCAGACCGATCAACTCGACCCACTCCGGCAACAAGCGCGCGACCTCCAGCGTCGAGCATCCAATCGAGCCGGTGGACCCGAGCAGCACCACCTTCTTGCGCCGCGGCGCGTCCTTCAGACCGACAACGTCCATTTGAGATAGAAATACAAGACCGGCGCGGTGAAGCAGAGGCTGTCGATCAGGTCGAGCGCCCCGCCGATCCCCGGCAGCATCTGCCCGGAATCCTTCACGTTCAGGCTGCGCTTCAGTACGCTCTCCGCAAGATCGCCCACCACCGCCAGCAGGCACAGCACGATGCTCAAGCCGATGACGTGCGGCCAATCGCCCAGCACGTGCAGGCCGGTCGCGAAGCTCGGCATGTCCTCGCGGAAATACCCATACAGCCCGCAACCCGCGAGCAGCGCGAACAGGATCGCTCCGCCGAAGCCCTGCCAGGTCTTCCCCGGGCTCACGTGCGGGATCATCTTGTGCTTCCCGATCATCGATCCGACGATGTACGCGCCCATGTCGGAGAACTTCGTCACCGCGATCATCCACAGCAACACCATCGCGCCGGGCACCTGACCGGGTCCAGGCACGAGGAAGACCAGCCGCGCCGCGAAATTGAACAGGAAGGCCAGATAGACGAAGCCGAGCAGATTCACCGCCACCGCCTGCAGGGCTTCCAGTCCTCGGATCGGGTAGCGCAGTTGCAGGAAGAAGGCTCCCGCCAGCGCCGCGAAGATGGCCGCGCCGTCGAACCACTCGGGCACCCCGGCGAAGGGGTTGATCGTGACCACTGCGTTACCGCGGGCCCGCGCGTCGGCCAGCCCTCCGACGAGGGTG
>CAMLOZ010000162.1 GCA_946481625.1 uncultured Haloferula sp.
CGCCAGCACCTCGCGGGCATGGGCGGGATCGAAGTCACCTGCCAGCGCGAGCACCAGGTTGCTTCCCTGGAAATGGCGCGAGTGATGTGCCGAAAGCGCGAAACGGTCGAGCTTCGCAAGGGATTCCTCCGTGCCAAGGCTTGGCAGGCCGTAACCGGTGCCATCGAAGAGATGATGCCGTGCTAGGCGGAAGGCGGTGGAGAGCGGATCTTCCAAGGACTCCCGCAGCGCGGCCGTCTGGCTCGCCTTTTCCCGCTGGATCGAGTCGCCGTGGAAGGCGGGCTCGGTCAGGACTTCCGCCAGCAGCGGCAGGAGGGTCGAGAGGTCCGGAGCCAGCCCGGAGAGCTGGGCGAGCAGCGCATTGTTGCCGGAGGCCGCTCCGAGGGTGGCACCGTGGGACTCCAGCAGCCCGGCCAGCTCTGCGGCACCGCGTCGCACCGTGCCTTGGGGGAGGGTGGCCGCGAGCAAGGTGTTGAGCCCGGCGTTCTCGGGAATCTCCGAAACCAGGCCCGCCCGCACCGCCACCTGCGCGGTGAACACCGGCACCCGGTGATCGGGCAAGAAGGCCAGCACCGCGCCGTTCGGCAGGGTGACGCACTCCGGCTCCGGTCGCTGGCGGGTTTTGGGACGTAGCGTGGCAGAGGCGGGCGCATCCTCGGGATCCAGCGTCGTAAGCGAAAGCTGATCCTCCGTCAGGCGGGCCATCGCCCGGCGGACATCGGCTGCCATGGTGGCGTTGAGTGCCGCAAGATAACGCCGCGTGAAATCGAGATCGCGTGCTTCGTGCCAGTTCGAGGCGAGATCGGTTGCCCTTCCGGAAACGCTGGTCAGCGCTTTGAATTGGCTCGCCGCGATCTGCCGCTTGGCCTTCGCCAGTTCGTCGTCGAGGACACTTGAGGGAAACTCCGCCAACTCCCGCAGGATCGCGCCGATCAGTTCGTCGCGCTTCTCCGGCTCCGCTTCCGCGGAAATGGCGAAGAGACCATCCCGGCCGGCCTGGCTCCACGACCACGCGGAGATCTCAAGCGCCAGCTCCTGCTCCTCGCGCAGGCGGCGATACAGGCGCGCCGAGCGGCCGCGGCCGAGCACGGCAGCCGCAAGGTCGTAGGCGGGCACGTCCGGGTGCCCGAGCGGCGGAATCTTCCAGGCCAGGCTGATGCGGCTGGCGGGAATCGCGAAGGTGGCACGCCCGCGCCGCGGCCCGAGCTGCACCCCGTCCTGCGGCACCACCGGCTCCGCGCCGCTGCCGCGCGCAAACTTCCCGAACAGCCCCCTCACCGTCTCCCGCATCGCGTCGGCATCGAAATCTCCCGCGATGCACAGGCAGCACCGGTCCGGCGTATAGCGGCTGCGATGGTAGCCGGTCAGGTCCTCGTAATGGATCGCATCGAAGAGACCGCGATGCCCGATCACCGGATGCCGGCGCGGGTCCGCGGCGAAGGCCGTCGAAAACATCAGGCGGCTCGCCACGTCGTCCGGATCGTCCAGCCCCATGTCGATCTCGCGGCGGATCACGTCCTTCTCCTTTTCGAATTCCTCCTGCGGGATCGCCGGCGCGAAAACCATGGCCGCCAGCACTTCGAGGAAGGTTGTCAGGCCGCTCGCCGGCCCGTCGATGTAGTACACCGTACGGTCGAAGGTGGTGTAGGCATTCCAGTGGCCGCCTGCCGCCTGCACCACGGTGGCGAGTTCCTCCGCGCCGAAATCGCCGCCGCCCTTGAAGACCATGTGTTCGAGGAAATGCGACACCCCTGAGCCCAGGATGGTGCCCTCGTGCAGGCTGCCGGTCCCCACCCAGAGCTGGGCGCTCACCACGGGGACCGCGGGATCCGGATCGAAAATAAGGGTCAGGCCGTTCGGCAAACTTTCCAGGATGGCGGCAGTGGCGGGGTATTCCATGAATTTCCGGCTTGGAGAGACAGAAATGGAGGATACACCGGGGACATGCAACGGTGGATCGTCGTCGCGGCTCTGGTTCTCCTGGTTTTGGGAGGGGCGGGGATCTTTGCCGTTTGGAAAATCAAACAGCAGCACCCGGATTTTTGCTACATTCCACTCGGTTTCAGCGAGACCTCCACCGAGGCCCAGCGCGAAGCCAGTGTGACCGAGATGCGCGAGCGTCTCCTGACCGACGCCATCCTCACCAGCGTGGTCCGCGATTGCGGGATCGTTTCGAAGTGGGGTCTGCCTTCCGAATCCGCCGCCGTCGCCGAATTGCGCCAGCGGATGATCCTCCGTTCGGGCACCGACCAGATCGGCGGGGTTTACACCGACACCCTGCAGATCGGGTTCAAAGGCACCGTTTCCGAACACGACGATCTCCAGGCGCTGGCGAAGCGGCTCATGGAGGATGTCGCCCGTCTGATCCAGCCGCAGCCTGGCCAGAAGACCTCTTCCCCGGCTCCGGCACCAAGTTTTTGACCGGCTGCCGGACGCGGGCTTCTTCCACGCTTCGGAAGCGATGCTTTCACACCTTGAGATCCGTTAGGACCGTGGGATGGTGAGCGGATGCCCCGTCGGAAAAACAGCTCCGCTCCCAAGACCCTCGGGGAAACCTTGGATCGCTTGGCGGGGGCTGCACGGAGTCGTGACCGGGTTTCGCTGGACGACATGATGGAGGCTCTCGGCCACCGTTCTTTCGGCCCGCTCATCCTCCTCGCGGGCATCGTTTTGTCCGCGCCGGGCATCAGCGATGTCCCCAGCGTGCCGACCATCACCGGGATCTTCGTGGGCGTCGTCGCGGGTCAGATGATTTGCGGGCACGAAGAGTTCTGGCTGCCCGCTTGGTTGTTGCGGCGTTCGGTGTCGAGCGAAAGGATGATCAAGCTCACCGAGAGCAAGTGGGCGCGCAAACCGGCCAAGTTGATCGACCGCTTCGTCATGCGCCGCTTGGACCTGCTCTCCGGCCCGGGGGCGACCCGGGCGGTGGCGGTGGTCTGCCTGCTGCTTGCCCTTGCCTCGCCGTTCACCGAATTCGTTCCCCTCAGCGGAATGGCAGTGGGAGCAGCGCTGCTGGCTTTCGGAATTTCCCTGGTTGCCCGGGACGGCCTGATGGCTCTCCTCGGATTCCTTCTCTCGACAGTGACACTCCTGCTCGCGGCTTTTGGCGTCAGGTGAACGGGGGGGGCGCGGGTTGATGGGAAGGAACCGAGCCCGTTCCTATTTCAGGACAAAGACTGCACGGGCGAAGCCCTTGGAAGCCCCTTGCGGGATATCCAACTCCCACACGCTCTTCTCAAAGTTCTCGCTGAAGCCCGTCGCGGAGACCAAGGAAACTTCCTCGGCAACCGACCAGTCTGTTAGATCCGCGCTGGTCTCAAACCGGACGTCGACGTCGACCGCATCCTCCCTCGCGACAAGCTCCATCCGGAAGTGTTCCGGATCGATCCGCTCCGCGCTTTTCATGCCTCCACCTTCCCCGAAGAAATACGCCGCCAGTGCCGTTGCCGTACCTTCTGCGCCGATCGTGTCCTCCGGCAGCATCGATTGCTCGCCGCGGTCACGCTTCCATGCGTCGAATCCCGCCGCGATCACCGAGATCTCCGCCGCTCGGATGCTGCTCCCCCCGCTGACATCCGCGAGTCCCGTGAAGCGGAACCACCGTGTTTTCACCGGATCGAAGGGAACATCCTGCCGGACCGGATTGTTCGCCATGTTCCCGAAGTTTCCTTCGGAGCGGATGGTCCATTCCTCGCCGTCGTCACTGGTTTCGAAGCGGTAGGATGTTGCGGTCCCGGCCCCGCCGCCTGTAACCGGAAGGTAAGTGAGCCCCCCGATCCAGCGGGCGCTTCCCATGTCCACCCGGATCCAGTGCGGAAGCGCGGTGGCAAGGGAGGTCCATGTGCTTGTCGGGCTACCGTCGATCGCATTGGCCGCCGCCGCACCGGAAGCCGCGCTGTCCGCGTCCGCAATCCACCCGATTGGAGCCACGCCGGGGAAGGATTTCGATGCCTCCAACCCGGCCAAGCCATCCGACCCGACTCCGATGGCCCGGATCAGCCCGCCGAGCGGTAGCGCGATCGGGCCTGTGTAAGCCGTCGATCCGGGAGTTGGAACGCTGCCGTCCAGCGTGTAGCGGATCGGCCGACCCGCGGGATGGGTGATCGCGACCGTGCCGCCGGCCGTGCGCTCCTGGATCACCGGTGCTGCGGTCGCCACCGCCTGCTTGTGCAGGGACACTTCCGCGAGCGAGGGATTGAGGCGCGAAGCGGTGATGCGGATCCGCAGCCGGCTCGTGGCGATCGGCGTTGAGAAGCGGATCAGCTTCCGGTGACCGACGGTCGTGCCGCTCGCCCTTTGCACCCATGCGCTGCCGCTCCAGGTGTCGATGCCGACTCCTTCGATCCGTTGCCCGCGCGTGGCGATGGCTTCCTGCAGGCTGACCACATCCACGGTCTTCGAGGCGGGAAGTTCGAGGATGATCTCCGCCGTGCTCGATCCTTCGGGAGCCTCCCAGAAGGTGTCCAGATTGCCATCGAGCATCAGTCCGGGGGATGCTCCGGATGCGGTAGCCGTGGCCCCATCGGACAGGTCGGTGGAGAAGGTGTTCCGCAGGACCTGCGCCATGGATCGCAAGGGTGCGATCTGGTTGTCCGGGATCAGCCCGCGTGTGTCGGGCGACAGGTTGAGGAGTAGGTTCGAGTTCCGGCCGACCGAACGATAATGGATTTCGATCAACTCGCTGGCGCTTTTCGGAACCTTGGAGGAATTCCAGAACCAGCCGTTGAGCAGCGGCACATCGGCCTCCGCGGGATACCACCACAGATAGGATCCCGGCGTCAGGCGCGAACGGCTGCCCAGATCCGAGCCCGTCATGTCCGGCCAGGTGGAAGTGTCGGGGTGGCTGCTCAGCGGGATCACGCTCCACTCGGCATCGCGGGCCGTTCCATCCTCGTTCCCCACCCAGCGGAGATCGGGGCCTTTGCCGAAGATCACGGCCTCCGGCTGCAGCTTCCGGATCAGATCGTACCACGCCGCATGGTTGTAGGTCTGGCTGGTTCCGGAATTGGGGTTCGCACCGTCGAACCACACCTCGTGGATCGGTCCGTACTCGGTGAGCAATTCGTAGAGCTGGTTGAGGAAGTAGCGGTTGTAGTCATCCACGGTGTAGTTCCATGAGCCGAAGCCCGGTGCCGCGGCACGGGCGGTCGCGGGCGCGGACTTGAACGATGCGGGATCGGTGGGAATCGCCGAATTCACTGCAGCGCTGAGATTGCCGTAGAAGCCTTCCGGGCTGCCGGATTCGATCTGATGAAGGTCCGCGGGCGAGAGATACACGCCCAGCTTCAGCCCGCGTGCCTGACAGGCTTGCGAAACCTCCCGCACCAAATCCCCCGCTCCGGCCCGCCACGGTGAGGAAGCGACATCGTGGGAGGTGTAGCGGCTCGGCCAAAGGCAGAAGCCGTCGTGGTGCTTCACCACGAGCACGAGTTGCTTCCCGCCCGCATCGGCCATTTCATTGATCCATTGGGTGGCATCGAGTGCGGTGGGATTGAAAATGGCAGGACTCTCCGTGCCGGTCCCCCATTCCACTCCGTTGAAAGTGTTCGGCCCGAAGTGGATGAAGAAGGTCGTCTCCATCCGCTGCCACGCCACCTGGCTCGGTCGCGGCAGCAGCTTGGCCGCCTTCTCGACAATCCGGGCCGTGCTCTCCGCGGGCTGGATCTGCTGCAAGGTGCCATAGGTGATCGGCTCTTCCACCGGCGGCCAATTGTCGGGTTCGCCATCGTCATTGGCATCGGCGAAATCACCGATGAGCACGTATCCGGAGATCGCGGGATCCGGGTCGTCCGATCCGTTGCCATCCTGCTGGTTGCTGCGGACGGAGATCGATTGCGTCGTGGCATCCGCAACGAAGGTGCCGATCACCGTTCCATAGCCACCCACGTTGCCCGCGCCGCGCGTCAGCACCGGAATCGTGCCGCTGAACGCGGTGCCGCGGCCGACCTCATACTGACGCTGGTTGATGGCACCCGAGCTGCGGTTGTCATGTGCTCCGATCACTTGGATCTGGTAAGGCCGGCCCGGGATCAGGCCGGTGAGCGTGAAGGTCTTGGTCTGCACCCCGTATGGCTCGCTGAAGGCGGTATGGCCTGACAGCAGCGCGTCGATCTGGGGATCGAGTCCGGAGCCGCTCCAGAAGTCCGTATCCCCCGCGCCCGCGGTGAAGGCCAGCCCGTTCACGGTCACGCCGGAGTAGCCGAAATTCATGGCGGCAACGACTGCCGATGCTCCGGTGACGGCTCTCCCGCCGTTGCGCGCGGGATCGAAATCGTCCGCCACGTTGGTGGCGGTGTTGCCGATGTTGAAGGGGCTTCCCCAATCGACGGTGGCGGCACCGCACGGGCTCCACAGCGGGATCAGCGAGCAAGCGAGTATTTTGAGCGATGGCTTCATGGACGGGTGGCGTGCAATCCAAATTTCGCTTTACGAGTGGCACGAGACCCGCTTTCTCTAAAGCACAAAAATGTGCTTTTTTGGCTTCTTGTTCACTTTCCAATCAGGTTTCCCGGATGAAGGCCATCCTCGACATTGGCTGATATTACCTAGGTAGAAGTCATATTCACGGGAAACATGCCCATCCATTTACCGAAAAGCCCATCATGCTGAAATCTCACACTTTTGTTCGTTATTGATCATCCCGGTTTCCTCTCCCCCCGGCGCGGCACCCGCCAACCAAAAACCCACTGCATCGAAAGCTGCCCATGAACGCCACATCCCTCAAACGTCTCCGCCTGCTATCCACCCGCCTTTGCATCCTGACGGCCGGCCTGCCGCATGCCGCGGAGGCGAAATCGATTGCCTACAATTTCGTCGAAACGGATGGCAATACTTCCCAGGTCCTCGATACCACGACGCCGAAGGGGCCGCTCGCAACGACCATCTGGAACGACTCCTATGCCCGCACCTCCGGTAGCGTGGCGACCGGCACCGAGACCGGCCTGCTCGACAGCGATGGCGTCGCAACCAGCGCGGCGATCAGTTGGTCCTCCAAGGAAACCTGGTACGGCGATGGCAACTCCAGCACCCAGGACAGGCGGATCGTGCTCGGCTACCTCGACGACGGGGACGCCGGCAATGGAACCCCCGGCGTGTTCGTCACCGTCTCCGACATCCCCTACGCCACTTATAACGTGTACTGCATCGTGGCTTCCGACCACGGCTCCAGCACGACTTTCCCTTGCCTGGATTTCCAAGTCAACGGCACGACGTGGGCGTTCGGAGGCACTTCCGCGGTGAACGCCACCGCGTTCGCGAACCTGGAGGCCACTTCGGCGAACGGCACGTGGGTCCGCATCATTCCCGGCACGCAGACCGGGAACTACTGGAAGATGGAGAATCTCAGCGGCAGCACC
>CAMLOZ010000163.1 GCA_946481625.1 uncultured Haloferula sp.
GATTTCAGGGCCTCGGCAAAACGGCTGCCGATCGGCTCTTCCGGGGCGATCACCCGCAGGCGGCCGGAATCCTCGTTGCTGAATTTCACTTCCCGCCAGCGGCCCGCGAGCTCGCCGTCCACTTGGACCGGGACCTCGCGGTCCACGACCACCCGGCAGGAATGGGCCTGCAGGTAGGCGACCGTGGTGCCAGCCGCCTCCACGCCGCCGAAGGCAAGGCCGCGCAGGGAATCGAGCACCAGCTTGTAGCCCGCTTCCTTGAAGACGAGCACGTCGAGCATGCTGTCGCGGTTGTCCGCCTTGTGGAAGAGCTTGAACTGACCGCCATAGAGCGAGCCGTTCCCGGCCAGCACCGCCACACCTTCCTCGCGCCGGCCGTCGTCGCAGATCACCTCCATTTTCGGCGGCTTCTCGCCCAGCACTTTCACGGCGGCAAGCAGGTAGGCAAGAGGGCCGAGCACCTTCTTGCTCTCCCAGGTGGTTTCCTCGATGACCATTGCGTCGAATCCCACCCCTGCCATCTGGACGAAGGGAATCCCATTCGCCTCGAAGAGATCGATCTCCCTCACCAACCCCGCCTCGATCACTTCGAAGGCGCGTGGCAAGTTGTCGAAAGGGATGCCAAGTTCCCGGGCAAAAACGTTCATCGTTCCCGCAGGCAGCACCCCGAGCGCGGTCTGCGAGCCGGCCAAGCCCTGCACCACCGCGTTCAAGGTTCCATCCCCGCCCGCGGCGATCACCACCGGAGCGCCCTGACGGGCAAATGTCGCGGCAAGCTCGCGCGCTTCCGCCGCGCTGCTGGTTGCATGCAGCGCAAAGCGGGTGGCATGATCCATCAGGAAGCGCAGGGCGCGCTGCCCTTTCTGGCTGCGCGCCTTGGGATTAAAAATCAGCGGATACCGCCCCGAACCCGTCACGACCTCAATGGAAACCGGGAGGGTCTAAGTTCCAAGTAAGAAGTGCCAAGTTCCAAGAAAGGCTAAAGGAACCGGAACTCACCCGATTTTGGAGCCGGTTCCTTGGAATTCAGAGTTTGAACCTTGGACCTTCTCACTTGGAACTTAACACCTCCAGCACCTTCGCCACCGGCAGCCCCATCACGTTGTCGAAATTCCCGTCGATCCCCTCGACGATCATCTCGCCACTCTCCTGGATGCCATACGCGCCCGCCTTGTCGAGCGGGTTGGTCTTTCTGAAATAGGCCTCGATGGCCTCGTCATCAAGAATGCGAAACCGCACTTCCGTGAGGTCGTGGAAACGCCTCGTCCCGCCGCCGGGAAACACCACACATACCCCGGTGCAAACCGTGTGGGCGCGACCCGAAAGTTTGCGCAGCATCGCACGCGCTTCCGCCATGTCCCCCGGTTTGCCAAGGGGCTCGCCGTCGAGCCACACCAAGGTATCCGCCCCGATCACCATGGCGTCCCGGTACTCGCTAGCGACAGCCACGGCCTTCAGTTCCGCATTCTGTTCACAAAGTTCAGTCAAGGGGATCGAGGCATCGTGGATCTCCTCCGCGGGCGACACCACCACCTCGAAATCCAAACCGGCTTTCTGGAGGAGCTCCTGCCGACGAGGCGAGGCGGATGCGAGAATGACTTTCACGCCGGGGGATCTAGCGCCCACCAACCGCAATTCAATTGCAAATAGCCTTTCTAATGGAACAATCCGGCATGCGCCTCGCGACCCTGCTCCTCTCCACGCTCCTTTTGCCGCTGGCCGCCGCTGAACTCAAAGTGGCCAGTCTCCACCCCTTGCTGGGCGATCTCGCCCGGCAGGTCGGCGGCGACCGGGTGGAAGTGGTGGATCTCATCGGCAAGAACGGCGACCCGCACCACTTCGAACCGGCACCGGCAGACTTGGAGAAAGCCGCGGGTGCCAAGCTCTACCTAGCCTCCGGGATGGGCCTTGAATCCTACATGGGCTCCCTCCGCGAGATCGTCGCCGGCAAGGCCACGATCCTCGAAATCGGCAGGGATCTCCCCTCCATCGAAGGCGCGTGCGATCACGACCACGAGGGGCACGGCCACGCCCACGAGCACGAAACCGATCCCCACTGGTGGCACTCGATCGACCTTTTCCGCCGCGCGGCGACCATCACGGCGGAGGCTTTCTCCACGGCCGATCCCGCAGGCGCGGACGTTTACGCCAAGAACGCGGCCGCCTACCGGGCAAAGCTCGACGAACTGGACCGCTGGACCCGCAAGGAAATCGCCCGCATTCCGAAAGCCAGGCGCCACTTGGCCACCGCCCACGCGGCCTTCGGATATTTTTGCAAGGATCACGGATTCGAAGCGATCCCCGTTCAAGGGCTGAACCGCGAACAAATGCCGGATCCCAAAAAACTGGCCGCCCTCATCGCCGAACTCAAAGAGCATGACGCGGGTGCGATTTTCCCCGAGAAAGAGTCCAACCCGAAGATTCTCCAGGTTCTGACGAAGGACACCGGAATCAAGCTTGGCGGCCCGCTGTATGCGGACGGTTCGGGGGTGGAGAGCTACGAGGCGATGATCCGCCACAACGTGGCCACGATTGTCGCGGAATTGGCCCCTTAAGGCGGTTCCGGGAGGCCCGTGGTCGATGCGGGAGACAACGCCCGAGGGAAGTTGTTCAAAAGTCCGGTAAAAATATTTGCCGAGATTTTTAAAATATGTTAAGCACTTCCTCGCTGTCGCCCGTAAAACATGAAAAACCAACACCCGAGGTTGCCCCACCTCCGCGTTGGCCTCCTTGCCCTGATTGCCCTGCTCCCCGCAACCCTGTGTGCCGCCGAAGTGGCCCAGACAAGCAACCCGATCGGTCGGGTAGCCAGGCTTTTCAACCGCAAGCTGGTCGAGGTAGAAGACCGGATCCGCTGGCTGGAAAGCCGGGCGGACACGCTTGCCGCGTTCGGGGAAAAGCCGCTCAAGGAGAACATCGGGTGGCGATGCGGGAGGATGGACGAAACCGGCGGCAAACCGTGGATCGCGCTCGATCTGGGCCGCGAGCTCCCCTTGGACCAGATATTCCTCGTTCCCGCCCAGCAGCAGGCGGGTGATCCGAATGACCTCTTCCCGCGCCGCTTCCTGATCGAGGCGGCGTGCTCGGCGGATTTCTCCGATGCCCGGACGATCTATCGCACCAGCCAGGTCCCGCAACCCTCGCCGCGGGGATATCCGGTGCGGATCAACGGCGACGGGCTCCCCGCACGGCATGTCCGGCTGAGGTTGGAGGAGGGCTACCGCCGTGGGCTGCCGGACGTATGCGCCCTCTCCGAGATGTTCGTTTTCTCGGGCCACTCGCCGGTTTCGCTCGGTGCCACCGTGAGCACCCACCAGTCGGTGGATGTCCCTGGCATCTGGGATCCGGATTTCCTCGTCGATGGCCGCACCCCGCTGGGCGTGTGGCAGGGCGGGATGACAACCTGGACGATCTCCCACGGCGATTGCCTCGAGGTCCCGACCGAGAACCAGCATGTCGAATGGATCATCGACCTCGGCGAAACGGCCGTCGTGGACCGGATGGTATTCTTTCCCTATGCGCTTCCCGAGTTATCCGGTCCCGGCGTGGTCCCGCCGCGCATCCGGGTGGAGATCGCGGACAATCCCGAATTCAACCAGGCCACCCCCATCGCTTCGAATGGAGAACGCGAGCTCCCGGTTGATCTGACCACACCGGTCGTGATGCCGGCCAGTGCCAAACCGGGCCGTTACCTGCGCGTGATCTCCGACAAGGCATGGCAACTCGGCAACCGCAAGCTGCAAGCTCTCGGCGAGATCGAAGCATGGTCCGGCGACCGCAACCTGGCGGCCGGCCGCCAGATCGTGGCCCGCCACGGCGGCATCGACCAGTTGACCGCGGAACTGAGCGACGGTCTCGGAGGCGGAGGCCAAATCCTGCCGTTGCACACCTGGCTTTCCCAACTGGTCGAGCGCAGCCAGATCCGCAACGAGTGGGAAGGGCTGCGGTCTTCGCACCTGACGATGGCCTCCGAGAGCGAACTCAACACCACCTGGGGTGCCGCGGTCGCCTTGGGCCTGACCTTCCTGATCCCGGTGGCAATCGTGGAGCGCCGCCGGCTGGTATCCCGCACGCAGCTCGACAAGCTGCGCAAGCGCATCGCCTCCGACCTGCACGACGACATCGGCAGCAACCTCGGTAGTATCTCCCTCATCGCCCGCTCCGCGAAGCGCGACCTCGAGCGCCTGCACGGGCCGGACGTGGTCGCAAACGACCTCGGCGAGGTGGAAACCATCGCCCGCGAAAGTTCGCTCGCGATGCGCGACATCGTGTGGCTGCTGGAGCGCCGCCAGGATACCATCGGCGATCTGGTCCAGCGCATGCGCGATTGCGCCGCGCGCCTGCTTCGCGAGATCGAATACTCGCTGGTCTGCCGCTCCTCGAAGACCGCGGCGAAGCTCACGCTCGATTCGAAGCGGCACCTCTTCCTTTTCTACAAGGAGGCCCTCCACAACGTGGTGAAGCACTCCAAGGCCACCACCGTCACCGTCCGCCTCTTCGACGTCCGCGACCGCCTGGTCATGGAAGTCTGCGACAACGGCGTGGGACTCCCGCGCAACGAGGAGGACCAGATGGCGGCCGTGAAGAAGCTCTCCGACCGCGCCCGGGTGCTGGAAGGCACCCTCGAGGTCGAGTCCGCCCCCGGCCAAGGCACCACGCTCCGGCTCTCCGTCAAACGAACCAGCCTGATGGCTACAAAAGCAACCGCCCATGAGTAACACCGCTACCACCCCGCTCCGGATCTGGATCTGCGAAGACCATGCCAACTTCGCAAAGCAGATCTCGCGTCTCATCGCCGGCGAGGACGACCTGATCTGCGAGAAAGCATTCTCGCATCCGGACGATCTCTTCGCCGAATTGAACTACTGCTCCGCCCCGCCGGATCTCCTGATGCTCGATCTCGGCCTGCCCGGTAAGGACGGCCTCCAGGTCCTGCGCGAGGTGAAGGCCAAGGTCCCGGACCAGAAGATCGTCATCCTCACCTCCTTCGACGACCGCGAGCGCGTCTATCGCGCCATCTGCAACGGCGCTGCAGGATACCTGCTCAAAACCGCCGATCCGGACGACATCCTGTCCGGCATCCGCGACGTGATGCACGGCTCGGCCGCGCTGAGCAGCCCGATCGCCAGCATGATCCTGGAAGGCTTCGCGAAGCACGGTCCGGTCGAGGAGACCGAACCGCTGACCTCCCGCGAGGAGGAAGTCCTGCGCCTGCTCGTGAAGGGCTTCATCAAGAAGGAAATCGGCGACCAGCTCGACATCTCCCAGCACACCGTGGACATGCACCTGCGCAGCGTTTACCGGAAGCTTCACGTCCGCACCCAGACGGAGGCGGTCTCGAAGGCGCTGCGGAAGGGTCTCGTCTGACACGCCACATCTTCCTTTCCCCCGCCGGATTCCATTGTCGCGGCGCGGAGGTCCGTGTAATTCCTGACTCCAATGACGGGAAAACGCGGGCTGACGCAGCAACACGTGGCGCGGATTCTGGGCGGCGAAAGTCCCGAGGTGGTGGCGGCACGGCTCGCCCCCGATCTCGCGAATCTGCCGGAGGTGCCGGCGGGTAGCGCGAAGGTCACGCGGGAGCGCGCCGAGGCGCTATGGCTAGAGGCGGGGCTGGACCCGGATCTGCGGAAAACGCTGCTGGACGGAGCAGCGGACGAGCTTCCGCTCTATCAGGGCAACATCGAGAACGCCATCGGCCTGATGAAGATGCCGCTGGGCCTGGCGGGGCCGCTGCGGATGAACGGGGTGGCGGCGAAGGGCGACTTCTGTATTCCCCTCGCCACGACCGAGGCCGCGCTGGTGGCCAGCTACCACCGCGGCTGCCGCCTGCTGACGGCGGCAGGCGGCTGCTCGGCCATGGTGCTCTACGAAAGCCTCAGCCGCGCCCCGGCTTTCGTTTTCAAGACCGCTCCCGAGGCCTGCCGCTTCACCGTATGGGCGGTGGACCAGTTCGAGGAATTCCAAAAGGTCGCCGGCACCACCACTTCGCACGGCAAGCTCATGGACATGGGCGTGACCATCGAGGGCAACCACGTCTATCTGAACTTCGAGTTCACCACCGGGGATGCCTCCGGGCAGAACATGGTAACGATCGCCGCCCAAGCCATCTGCGACCACATCGTCGGGCACTCCCCTGTCGCGCCGCAGCGGCACTACGTGGAGTCGAATCTCTCCGGCGACAAGAAGGCCAGCACCAAGGCCTACACCACCACCCGCGGCAAGAAGGTGACGGCGGAAGCCCGCCTCTCCGCGGAACTCGTGAAGAAGCACCTCCACACCACCCCGCGGGCGATGGAGCAGTACTGGCAGATGTCCGCGATCGGCGGCGTGCTGAGCGGCACCCTTGGCATCCACGGGCATTTCGCGAACGGCCTGACCGCCCTCTATCTCGCCACCGGCCAGGATGCCGCCTGCGTGGCCGAATCGGCGACCGGCGTGACCCGCTTCGAAGTCACCGAAGAAGGGGACCTCTACGCCTCCGTCACCTTGCCGGGCATCATGGTCGGCACCGTCGGCGGCGGCACCGGCCTGCCGACACAGAAGGCCTGCCTCCAACTCATGGGCCTCTCGGGCCCCGGCCATGCACGGGCACTCGCGGAAGTATGCGCCGGCCTCCTGCTCGCCGGCGAACTCTCGATCATCGGCGCCCTGAGCGCCGGGCACTTCTCCCGCGCGCACCGCAAGCTCGCCCGGGACCGCAGCGGAGCCGAAAAAGCATGAAACGCTGGTGGACCTATCAGAAGGAGCGTTTCCCGCTGCTTGCACACGGCCCACTCATCGCGGCCTTCAGCGCCTGCGCGGTCTCCTTCTCCTCCCTGATCCGCCACGCTCCGGTGCCGGGCCGGGAGATGTATCTCACCGCCTTCGTCGTGTGCCTCCTGATGTTCCTGCAACTGCGCATCGCGGATGAATTCAAGGATGCCGAAGACGACGCCCGCTGGCGTCCCTACCGGCCGGTGCCGCGCGGCCTCATCAAGCTCTCCGAACTCCGCGTCCTCTTCATCCTCGCCGCCGCCATCCAGCTCGGTCTCGTGCTATGGCTCGACCCGCGGCTCACCTGGGTGCTCGCCATCGCCTGGACCTACCTCGCGCTGATGAGCGTGGAGTTTTTCTGCCGCGATTGGCTCAAGGCGCGCCCCGTGGTCTATCTGATCAGCCACATGGGCATCATGCCCCTGGTGGACTTCTTCGGCACCGCCTGCGAATGGCTCCCCCGCGCCGGGAACCCACCACCGGGCCTGGGATGGTTCCTCGCCGCCAGCTTCTTCAATGGCGTCGTGATCGAACTGGGCCGCAAGCTCCGCCAGCCCGCCGACGAAGAAGAGGGCGTGGAAACCTACAGCGCGCT
>CAMLOZ010000164.1 GCA_946481625.1 uncultured Haloferula sp.
CCGGGCGGCAAGTCGCCCTTCGCGCTGCTGACGATGGCGGCGAAAACCACGGTGGACCCCTGGGACAATGCGGCTCCCTGGCTGCACAACCAGCCGGTGGTGGAAGGCCTGGAGCAGAACACGACCCGGATCGGCAATGCCTTGGATGCCTATGACGTGCGATTCGAGGAAGTGACCGACTTCGCCAAGTCCCCCGGGATCGAGTTCGACAATACGACGAAGAAGGGTTTCTACGGGGCGAGCTCGACCGCGAACCGCGGCGTCTCGAACGTCCCGATGTTCCGCGTTCCGCTGCTTCCGGCGGCGAGCCTCGGCGACCTGGTGCCGGCGAACCTGGTGGCCACCGCCGCGCAGCCGCGCGTGACCCATCCGCTGGGCAATTCGCGGGCGCATCCGCTCCTGCCGAGCGGTGGCGTGAGCCGTGGCCTGTCGGGCGGCACGACCGGATCGAGCGGTGTCCTGCTCGACCACACCTACCTGCTCAACGACGCACTGTGGGACAGCACCTTCTTCTCCACGGTGGCGAACTTCTCGGACAACCCGCTGCTTCCCAGCCGTGACCGCACGACCTTGCTTACGGAGTTCTTCGAGGGGAACACCCGCCTGTTGAACAGCCGCTTCACGCCGCTGCCTTCGGGCGAGGGATCCTATCAGGAGCAGGCACAGGAGCTCGACTCGCTGGACGACACGACGCTGAGCAAGCGGATGGCGAGCGTGCTCGGGATCAAGGGTCCTTTCAACGTGAATTCCGACTCGATCGATGCGTGGAAGGCGATGTTGACCTCGCTGCGCGACGAGCAGCTGCTCGGCTGGAACATGGACAACCGTTCGCCGAACGGGAAGACCGGTTTCTCCCGCTTCGGTCTGCCGATCTACGGTGACGGTCAGGTCAGCGGCGGCGGTGGCATTGACGTGGCGGGCCAGGTTCGCTGGGCCGGGTTCCGCGCCTTGACGGACGACGAGATCGAAGAGCTTGCGACTGGAATTGTCGCGGGCATCCGCCAGCGTGGCTCGGAAGATGGCGCACCCTCGCTGACCTTGGGTGAATTCGTCAACCGCCGTCTGGGTGGCGCGAGCGCCCTGCACGTGATGGAAGGCATCATCCAGAAGGCGATCAGCGACTCGAGGATCAACGACGATGCGCATAATGTCGACTCGAAGAAGCTCACCGGCTCCGCGAATCCGTCGGCGCTCAACGGCTTGGCTACTCCGGCCGCGCGCTCGGGGTATTCGTCGAAGACCGGTTTTTCGGGTGACGGTGCTCCCTCCATGCTGACCCAGGGTGACGTGCTCATGGCACTGGCTCCGGTGATCACGGTGCGCGGCGATACCTTCCGGATTCGTGCTTACGGTGAATCGAAGAATCCCGAAGGCGAGATCGTGGCGAAGGCGTGGTGCGAAGCCATCGTCCAGCGCCTCCCCGAGTATCTCGACACCTCGGATGCTCCGGAAGTGAAGCCCGAGAATCTCCAGAGCCTCGCCAACGAGCGGTTCGGCCGGCGCTTCAATATCACATCCTTCCGCTGGCTTTCTCCCGAAGAGGTGTGATCGTTCCGACCAGCCCAATGAACATCCCAAGATTCTTCTTCATTGCCTTGCTCGGTTTCGCGGCCCCTTCGGTCCACGCTCAGGAGCCCGCGCCGGCTCCAGCGCCTGCGCCCGCTCCGGATGCCGGGATGAAGCTTCGCGCCATCTCCTTCATGGTGGAGAAGCCGATCACGGGCCTTTTCGCCCATGACCCGAGCGTGGCGGCACCGCTGCCCGGCGTGCCGTTTCAGGTGAAGACCTATTTGAACCACGAGTTCAGCCTGATGCCGGTCCGCGGGGACACGGTGATTTTCACCAGCAGTTCCGAGCCGGCCAGCGCCAAGGATCCCGCGAAGGTTCTCGCGAGGGCGAAGCTTCCGTCGGGTTTCAAGAAGGGAATCCTGATCTTCCTGCCGGGAACCGGTCGCCCGGGTGATCCCGCCTACCGGGTGTTGCCGATGGAGGATTCGCTGGGGTCGTTCCCTAGAGGTTCGGTCAAGGTGATGAACCTCAGCCAGTCGCCGGTACGAATCCGGCTGGAGAAGACCAACTACGAGTTCAAGAGCGGGGAAACCCAATTGATCAAGGATCAGCCGGTCGGTGACAACAACTCATCGTCGATGATGGCCTTCGCCCTGAAAGACAAGGAGTGGCAACGTGTCGGTGCGGGCGTGTGGACCCATCCCGGGGAGAAGCGGGTGATCCAGATCATCTTCGACAACCCCAGGTCCCGCCAGGTGGAGCTGGCAGGGATACGCGATGTCGCGGTGCGCGACAATTGACTTTCCAGCCGCCGCGTTCCTCCCCGGGGACGCGGCGTTTTTCTTCCAACCTGTAAACCCATGAAAACCTTGCTTTCCGCCCCGCTGCTTGCGGCGGCGATTTCCTTCTGTACGCTCCCGGCGAAGGCCGAGGGCGAGTGCCGCGTGAGAGCGGTCGCTTCGCAAGCCGGCGCGGTTCCCGCGGAATTGTATGTTCACGATGCCGCTGGCAGTGCGAATGCCGGCAAGGTGATGGTGAAGACCTTCCTCAATCACCAGTTCGACCTGCTTGAGACCAAGGGCGGTCCGGTGGTTTTCACCACCAAGTCCGATCCGGCGAGCGCGAAGAGCGAGGAGGACGTGATCGGCGAGTGCGAACTGCCGGCGAAGGCGGCTTCGTTGATTTTGTTCTTCGCCCCGGAATCCCAAGGCAAGCCGAAGTGCAAGGTGACCGTGATCGACGCCAGCGCGAAGGAGTTCCCCCGTGGATCCTTCAAGGTGGTGAACCTCAGTTCGGTGCCGGTGCGGATTGAACTGGAGAACGACAAGCACGAGTTCAAACCGGGCGAGACCAAGGTGATCGCCAAACCCCCGATGGGTGACGCCGGTGCGGCGGGCATGAAGGCTTTCTGCGAACGGAACGGAACTTGGACCGCGATTAGTTCCGGGATCTGGCCGCATCCGGGCGAGAAGCGGGTGTTGCAGGTGATCACGGAGAACGAGGCGACCAAGCAGGTGGAGATCGCCGGTATCCGCGACGTTGCCAAACCTTGATCCGCAGTCGCGCCCGAGTCGTCTCACTTCCTCCCCGGAGTTCATGCGATCCAGTTCCTCAATCGATTCTTGTGCCCGTCCGGGCAGCAGGTTCGGCCTCGTGGCACTTGGCCTCGGCCTGGCTGTTGCTGCCCCCTTGCAGGCGGATCTGGTGAATCGCTGGTCCTTCAACAATACCGCCGGCGACGCTAACGACGGGACGGTCCTGACTGATAGCGTTTCCGGAGCGGTGGCCACGGTGCAGGGGAACTTCTCCGAGTTCACGGGCACGAGCGTGAGGCTGCAAGGGAGCTTCGGCACGAACACGACGACGGGCAACCGCTCGGCCAATTCGATCTCGGGCTACGTGGATCTGCCGAACGGGATGATTTCGGCAAAGACCGACCTGTCGGTGGAGATCTGGGCGACCCCGCTTTCGGTGCGGACGTACGAGCGCGTTTTCGATTTCGGCCGGATCACGGGTGCCGGATCCGGCGACGGGGCAGCGGGCGAGATCATCGACAATGGTACCCAGCCTGGAACCACGAGCGCCTCGGACAACCTGTTCCTGTCGTTTTGCGTCGGCGACTCGCTGGACGCCCAGCGCATGGAGTCCCTTGTGGACGGCGGGAGCAAGCTGACGGTGGACACCGCGCTCGCGACCATCGCGGGCACGCAGTACCACTACGTGCTGACGTTCGAGGATCTCGGGGCCGCGGGTGGGAGGATCACATGGTACCGCAACGGTGCGGAAGCAGGCAGCGGCGATGTCAGCTTCCACCTCTCGAGTCTAGAGGACGTGAACAACTGGCTCGGGCGCTCGATGTGGACGGGCGACCGAAACGCGCATGCCGAGTTCGACGAACTACGGATCTATGACCATGTCCTGGGCACCTCGGAGGTCACGGCGAATTTTGCGGCGGGTCCCGACACGATCGTGGCGGAGCCGCCGGACCCGGAGCCTGTTCCGGTGCCGGACCACTTGTGGGTGTTCAATGACGGGGCCGACTCGACGGTGGACTCCGGCTTGAGCTTCACCGACAGCGTGGGCGGCATGGTGGCGACCTTGCGGGGCAACGGGGCCACGCTCACGGGCACGGCCCTGCGCTTGCCGGGAAGTACCGGCGGGAACCAGTCGGCGGCTTCGATCTCGGCGTATCTCGATCTGCCGAACGGAATCATTTCCGCGCAGCCGAGCATCACCCTGGAGGCTTGGGCCACGCCGCTTTCCTCGAAGGCGTACCAGCGGCTCTTCGACTTCGGGCGGACGAACGTGACGAGCGGCGCGAACGCGCTGCCGGGGGAGATTATCGATGGCAGCGGGGCGCCGGGAGCCTTCGCGGGCTACGACAACTTCGTGCTTTCACTGAACGTGGGTAACAACCTCGGGACGCACCGGCTCGAAGGTCAGATCGACAATGGCGCGGCGATCTTCACCGACTCCACGGCGGCGACGACCGCGGGCACGCAGTATCACTACGTGCTGGTGCTGGAGGACGGCGTGGGGACCTACGGCGCGAACGGCTGCCAGATCCGCTGGTATCGCAATGGCGTCCTGCAAAATACCCTCGATCTCGATTTCCATCTCTCGGGGATGCAGGACGTGAACAACTGGATCGGGCGCTCGAACTACTCCGGCGACTCCTGTTCCAATCTCGCGCTGGACGAGTTGAGGATCTACCGCCGGGCGGTCAGCGCGGGAGAAGTGCTCGCGAGCTATACGGCAGGGCCGGATCCGAACTCGGGGCCGGCGGAGCCGCCGGTGCCCGCGCCTGCTCCGCTGCACCGCTGGTCCTTCGACGGGGCGGCGGGAGCGGTTCCGCCGGGAACGCCGTTCGTGGACAGCGCCACGGGCGAGATCGCGACCTTGATGGGAAACGGGGGGGCGCTTGACGGGACGGCGCTTGTCCTGCCGGGAACGACGAACGGCAACCAGACGGCGGACGACATATCGGCCTATATTGATCTGCCGAACGGGATCTTTTCCTCCGCGAAGTCCTTCAGCATGGAGGCTTGGCTCACGCCGCTTTCCTCGAAGAACTGGCAGCGGATCTTCGACCTCGGCAGTGCGAGCTCCACGAGCGGCAGCGGTGCGGCCAACGGGGAGATCATCGACGGTCCGACAGCTCCGGGCGGATTCACCGCTTCGGACAACCTGCTGCTCTCGCTGAACGTCGCGGGCGTCCTGGGGAACCATCGGCTTGAGTCGCGCTTGGGCGGGGGATCGGTGATCACGCTCGATACCGGGCTGGCCGACAGCACGCCGGCGGGGACCGAGCATCATTACGTGCTCACGGTGCAGGACGGCGCGGGAGCATCGGGTTCATCCGGATGCCAGGCGAAGTGGTACCGGGACGGCGAGCTTCAGGGGAGCATCGACCTGCCTTACCGCGTGGCCGACATGGCCGACGTGAACAACTGGATCGGGCGTTCCCTGTGGGCGGCGGACATGAACTCGAACATGGCGGTGGACGAACTGCGGATGTACGACACGGCGCTGAGTGCCGGGGAAGTACTCGCGAGCCACTCGAACGGGGCTTCGGTTGTTTTCCCGCCGCCGGCCACCACGGCGGACAGCGCGACAATCCATGCCGGGCAGAAGGTCCGGCTCGCGGGGCTCGACAACGATACGGGCGCGATCAACCCGGCCTCGGTCGAGATCGTCACGCCGCCTGCGGCCGGTAGCGCCACGGTGGATGCGGAGGGACGGATACTGTATGCCCATGCAGGCGGAGGGAACGATTCGGTGACGTTCACCTACCGGGTTTCCGGCGAGGGCGGCACCTCTCCCGCCACAATGGTCACCGTGCAGATTTCCAGCGAGCTGAGGATCGCGACGGTGTCACCGAACATGCCTTTGGAAGCCCCCGCGACGGCGATCCAGGTGGTGCCCGCGTTCCCGGGCGTGGTCTTCACCAAGGCCCTCTGCTTCGCGAGCCCTCCGGGCGACACGCAGCGGCTTTTCGTCTGCGAACTGGGTGGCAAGCTCAAGGTGATCCCGGACGTGACCGCCGCGGTGCCGAGTGCCTCGGAAGTCCTGGATATCGTAAACGTGGTCTCGAATCCGGGGCGCGATCCGGTGGAAACGATCACACCGGGACCCGATGGCGAGTGCGGCTTGCTCGGCCTCGCCTTCCATCCCCAGTATGCGCAGAACGGCTACTTCTACGTCACTTACTCGGTGGTGAAGGCAGGTTCGACCGGCTGGTTCCAGCGGCTCTCGCGCTTCACGATGCCGCCGGACCAGATCGGGCAATCGAATCCCGTGGCCGATCCAGCCTCCGAACTGATCCTGATCGAACAGGCGGACCGCGAAGACAACCACAACGGCGGCGACCTGCATTTCGGGGCGGACGGCTTCCTCTATTACTCGGTGGGCGACGAGGCGAACGCGAACGACAAGTACGTGAACAGCCAGGACATCGATAAGAACATCTTCTCGGCGATGCTGCGGATCGACGTGGACAAGGCGTCCGGCATCGAGCCGAACCCGCATGTTTCCGTGCCGACCGACAACGGCGTGGCGCGCTACTCGATCCCCGCGGACAATCCTTTCATCGGCGCGATCACCTTCAACGGGCTGGCGGTGAATCCCGCCGCGGTGCGCACGGAATTCTGGGCCACGGGATTGCGCAGCCCGTGGCGCTTCTCCTTCGACGCCCTGACCGGCGAACTCTGGCTCGGCGACGTGGGGCAGGGGATGTACGAGGAGGTGGATATCCTTCAGAAGGGCGGCAACTACGGCTGGGTTTACCGCGAGGGGATGCACGACACGGCCTTCACGAATCCGGTGCCGCCAACGAAGCCGGAGGGCTTCAGCTCGATCGATCCCATCTACGAGTACGTCCACACCGGCATGGCGGGGGACTCGAACTACAAGGGGAACTCGGTGATCGGCGGCGTGGTTTACCGTGGCTCGCGGATTCCCTCGCTCTACGGGAAATACATCTTCGGCGACCAGGTGTCCGGCCACATCTGGGCGCTTGGCCGGGAAGGCGACGCGCCCGGGGGAGCGGTCACGGTGGAACGGATCGGCGGGCAGGCCTACCTCTCGAATTTCGGCACCGATCCCTCCAACGGCGACGTGCTGGTTTCGGATTACTTCGGCGGGCGGATCATGCGGATCGTTTCGACCACGCCGGACGGGACCTTCCCGACGAAGCTGAGCGAGACGGGACTGTTCGCGGATCTGACCGACCTTTCGCCCGCACCCGGGGTGCTGCCCTACGAACCGAACCTGACCTTCTGGAGCGACCATGCGGTGAAGCGCCGCT
>CAMLOZ010000165.1 GCA_946481625.1 uncultured Haloferula sp.
CGTGCGGGATCCAGACCGCGGGCAGGGTGCGGTCCTTCGACTCCGAGCCATAGCCGAAGTCCGATCCCGGAGTGACGGGAAAGATGCCGGATGACGGCACCCAGTTCCCTTGCTGCTCCGTCATCACGATCCGGCCGCTCACCGGATCCCTGCCGAAGAAAGGCTCGCGCGCGTGGGATCCCACGACTTCCAACTTCTTGCCGTCTGCGGAGATCATCATGATCGCGCCCGCATGCGGGTTCGGCGGGGCCAGGTTCGTCAGCGATTTGTCCCCGGTGACGATTCCTCCCGTCGAGCACCAGGTGCGGCCCGCCTCGTCCACCTCCATGTCGAGCGGATAGCCGCGCGTCCCCGCGGTGTGGTGGACCAAGCTACTATGATTGTCGTAGAAATCCGTCTCGCCGTCCCCGTTCACGTCGCGCAGCCGGATGATGCCGTTGCGGGTGAAAACCTGGACCACGCCGCCGACCTGCTCGATCGAGAGCGGCTCGCAGAGTCCTCCCGCGATGCGGGTCCATTGCACCCTGTTGCCGGAAAAATCGAGCCGCCACACGTCCCCTTCGAAAGTGACCACCGCGGCCTTCTCCGGCGTCAGGAAAACCAGGTCCGCCGGCCGCACCCGGCGCTTGAACGGATTGTTCGCGGGCAGGCCGATGCGATCGATGGCCCAGCCCGGTCCGCTCCTCGCGGTTTCCTCGATCCGGACATCGGTCCCTTGGGACCACCGCGCTGCGCCCGCAAGCGGCACGGCGGGCGTCTTGCCGCCGGCGGCCACTTTCTCGGTCCCGTAGTTCAGGGTCACGCGCCGCTCCTGTTTGGAAGCTGCCAGCCGTCCGATGAGCGTGCCATCGCGCATTTCCAGCTTCAGCCCCGCGTGATTCGCCGCGAGATTCAGCTTCGACGATGTCGCGCCGCCGGAGGGCCCTGTCTCGAACTCGCCCGCGGCCAAGAGAAACAGCATCTCCCCGCCCGGTCCCACGGCAAGATGCCGCCGCACTCCCTTGCGATCCGCCTCGTACCACTCGCGGACGAGAAGCCCGCCGCACTCGTAATGCAGCACGCCCGACTTCCCTGAAACCTGATAACCCAGGAAGCGCCGTCCGCTTGCCTCCAAGCCGCCCCGCCCAGGGTCCCTGCCGTGGACCGGCCGCGGATCCTTTGCGAGATCATCGACCGACTTCCCCACTCCCGGCAAAGCCGGCGAGAGCAACACCGATCCGGGATCCGCGAGAGGCGGCACCACGCCGCCCTTCTGTGTCGGCTTCTCCCACGAAGCCTGGGACATCAGAACCAGCGATATCGGCGGCTTCGCGTTGCCTGGCCGCACCCACAAGGCCGGTCGCAGCAAGTCCTGGTCGAAGACCACCCAGTCGTTCTCTCCCGCGCGGATCAATAATCCGCGGGCGATGACGCCCGCCCCCCCGCCATCCACCGGCGAACCATAGACCGGCACCGTGGGATCGAAAAACGGTGCGGCAGCGGCGGCGGGAAGTATCGCCATCGCGGCAACTGCCAGATGGCACCAAGGGCGGCTCATGAAACGGAGCATGGATATCAAGGATTCGCGGGGCAAGGCGCGCCGCTTAAATTTGCATGTAAAAATACGGGGAGCGATCAGGATTCTTCCGCGAATGTAGCAGATCACCGCTGGCGGACCCGGGAATGAACCTCTAACCTGCATCAATGCGCCCCGCCATCGCTCTTCTGCTAACCTCGCTCGCCGCCGCCTCCGCGGAAGAACTCCGGCTGAACCAGATCCAGGCGATCGGCAGCCACAATTCCTACCACGTCGCTCCGCCCCCCGCCCTGCTGGAGAAAATCCGCAGCCTCAACGCCGCTTGGGCGGAATCATGGAACTACACCCACCCACCGCTCGCCGAACAACTGGAGATGGGCATCCGGCAGTTCGAATTGGACATCTTCGCGGACACCAAGGGCGGTCTCTTCGCCGAACCTCTCGGCCTGAAGCTCGCCCGCCTTTCGGGAGCCAAGCTGGCCTTCAATACCGGCGGCGAACTTTCCAAGCCCGGCTTCAAGATCCTCCACGTCCCGGACATGGACTACTCGACCACGGTGCCGACGCTCGCGAAAGCGCTCGGGGAAATGCTCGTGTGGTCGGACAAGAATCCCCGCCACCTGCCCGTGATGATCCTGCTCGAGTGCAAGGATCGGCCCCAGCCGCCTCTGCCAACCAAGCCCGAGCCCTTCAGCCGCGAGCGTTTGATGGAACTGGAACAGGAGATCCTCACGGCGATTCCTCCCGACCGGATCCTACGGCCCGACGATGTCCGTGGCAGCGAAGCCACCCTGCGGGATGCGGTGAAGAAAAAGGGCTGGCCCGCGCTCGACTCGCTGCGCGGCAAATTCCTCTTCGCCTTGGACAACACGGACGAGATCCGCAGCCGCTACCTCGAAGGCAACCCGTCCTTGGAAGGCCGCCTGATCTTCGCCAGCGCACCGGAAGACACCCATCCGGCCGCCGCATGGTTCAAGTGCAACGATCCGGTTAGAGAACAGGAAACCATCCTCCGCCTGGTGAAGAGCGGGTTTCTCGTGAGAACCCGTGCGGATACCGGCAAGCCGGACCCCGCAATGCGCGACAAGGCGTTCTCGAGCGGCGCGCAGTGGCTGAGCACCGATCATTTCAGCGCAACTTCCAAGGATCGCGTATGCTTCGATGGCAGGACGGTGCGAACCAATCCGCTGAGAGGTAAGGACGGTCCCGAGATCGCGCCGTAGTCCCCCGCATCCTTAGCATGCCGATAGGGGCAAACATGATTGCGCGGAAATCCTTAGCATCCGGATGGACCTTGCCGTCTTTCCATCTTCCGGATCTCCAACTCCTGGAAGAATTCAATATAAATTTCTGAACATAAGGCACTTTAGTCTCAATAAACGGAATAAAAGTGACAGATGTGTTTCCGTTTCCCTATGCATGATTCGGAGCCCTGATCACGTCGATCCGACGTTTCGCGTTTAGTCTGGATGAAAATCAAATTCTGAAAATTCCTAATCGGGCCGCCCCTGGCCGCATGCCGGAGACCCGGTTGCGCAGCTGTCGATTTCATGCCGTGGCACCGGGCTTGCTCATTGCAGGAGAACAAAAACTCCCACAATGAACCATGAATCTAACACCTCTTCCCTCTGATCCCCCTTCCTTCCGACGGGTGCCCTCATGGGGAAAAACACTGTGTCTGTTCGTCGTCGCGCTCCTTTGCGCCCCTGCCACAAGGGCCGCCCTCCCTCCCGGCAACCTGCTCGCCAATCCGTCGGGGATGGCAGCACCCGATTCCGGATGGACCATCATGGCCGGGCCACCAGCGGCCAGCACCGGCTGGGGACGTTTTACCACTGGCGGTGCCGACGTGCTCCCCGGCTACTTTGCCACTTCCTACTCCCCGAATCCTTGCAAGCGCTCGCAGACCATCGACCTGATCGCGACAGGGGCGACCGCCGCGGAGCTTGATGCAGCCCCCGATCTCAAGGTTGAGGAATACATCTCCTGCTACGCTGGCAACGGTACCACCCCCGACAACTTCTACATCAAGGTGGAGTTGCGCGGTGCCGCCCAGGAGGTCCTCGCAAGCTTCAATGTCGGAGCGGATACAGCCCGCGTCACCGCGCCCAGCGGCTGGACCAAGTACGAGCACGTCTTCAGCGACTACGGCCCCGGCGTGCGTTACGTGTATTTCGAGGACGGCGGCTGGGACGGCGGCTTCTGGGCCGGCCAATACGGTAGCTATCACGATGGTGCCAAGGTTTACTACAGCGAGGATACCGATGGCGACGGCATCCCCGATGCCGACGAAGACTTCTACTCCTTCCTCGACAAGGACAATCCCGACGATGCTCTGGAGGACGGTGACGGTGACGGCTACGCCAACATCGACGAATACCTGGCAGGCCTCGACATGGGGGATACCGACACGGATGACGACAACGCCACCGACGGAGAGGAATTCAACGATCTCGGAACCAATCCGCTGATCGCCGATACCGACGGCGACGGTCTGCTGGACGGCGACGAGGTCAACGACCACGGCAGCGATCCCCTGCTGACGGACACCGATGGGGATTTCTTCCAGGACGGCGACGAAGTCGCGAAGGGAAGCCTGCCGACCAGTTCGACCAGTACGCCTGGCGGGATCGTGATCACCAGCCAGCCGGGGCTTCTGGGCAGCGACCTGACCGACCCGGCCAACGATGGCGTGGGCACCACGGGAACCGGTTCCGGATTCGACTGGTCGGTGATCACCACTTCGGGCACCGCTTCATTCACGGGTGAAGGAGCCTATAGCGTCTTCGACAACCTCGCGCCCGGCGGCAGCGGCTCGAAATGGTGCTGTCCGACCCTTCCGACCGCAGCGGGATTCCACCATATCACGGTGGGATTCAACACGACCGCCAACACCGACATCCTCACCAGCCTCGACTACTTCACGGTCACCTCTGCCAACGATGCTCCCGACCGCCAGCCGCGGATCTGGGAAATCCAGGGATCCATGAACGGAACAACCTTCGAGACGATCGTGCGCTTCGACTCGCCGAAGTCCTTCTGGAAGCTCGACAACCAGACGCTGAGGTTCGATCTGCCGAAAGGCTCGCTGCCCTACCGATACCTCCGCTTCGCGGTTTTTGCCATCAACGCGGGCTCCCAGTTCCAGATCGACGAGATCGAATACTTCGGTGAGCAGACCAACGCGGACGCCGACGGCGACGGGATTCCGAAGCTGGTGGAAGACTACTACGACTTCCTCGATGACAGCGTCGCAGCCGACGGCGCGGCCGACCAGGACGGGGACGGCCTGAGCAACGCCGGCGAATGGGCCGCCGGCTCGAAGATGCTGGTGACCGATACCGATGGCGACGGCCTCACCGACGGCGAGGATGTGGCGGCCGGTGCCAGCCCGATCCTGGCAGACACCGATACCGACGGGCTGTCCGACTTCGCGGAAGTCAACACCCACGGTACCAATCCCGCCCTTGCGGACACCGATGGCGACTTCTTTTCCGACGGGGCGGAGCTCGCAGCCGGTACCTCGCCCACCCTCGCCTCGAGCACGCCGGGAGGCATCACCGTGGCGCTCCAGTCCGGTCTTCTCGGGAACGACCTCACCGACACAGCCAACGACGGTGCCGGCACGACGGGAACCGGAACGGGCTTCGACTGGTCGGTGATCACCACCTCGGGCACCGCATCGTTCACGAACGAAGGAGCTTACAGCGTGTTCGACAACTTGGCACCGGGAAGCACCGGCTCGAAATGGTGCTGCCCGACCCTGCCGACGACGGCCGGATTCCACCATATCACCGTGGGATTCAACACGGTGGCGAATACCGACGTCCTCACGAGCCTTGATTACTTCACCGTGACTTCCGGCGGTGACGCTCCTGAACGGCAACCGCGGATCTGGGAAATCCAGGGTTCGCTCAATGGCACGACCTTTGAAACCATCGCGCGTTTCGAGTCGGCGAAGTCGATATGGACGGCCAACAGCCAGACGCTGAGATTCGACCTCCCGAAGGGCTCTCTGCCCTACCGCTACCTCCGTTTCGCGGTCTTCGCGGTCAATAGCGGCACCCAATTCCAAATCGACGAGATCGAGTTCTTCGGCGAGCAAACGAATGCCGATGCCGATGGCGACGGCATCCCGAAGCTCTATGAGGACTACCATGCGTTCCTGAGCGATTCGAACCCGGACGACGCGGCGGGCGACCAGGACGGCGATGGCCTGGACAACCTCGGCGAGTACGACATGCGCACCAATCCATCGCTGGCGGATACCGATGGTGACGAGCTCTCCGACGGCGACGAGATCACCGCGGGAGCCAATCCGCTCGTGACCGACAGCGATGCCGACGGACTTACCGACGGTGCCGAGGTCAACACCCACGAAACCGACCCGACGCTCGTGGATACCGACAGCGACAACTTCAGCGACGGCTACGAAATCACCCAATCGAGCGATCCCGTCTCCGCGTCGAGCACCCCGGCGGGAGTCGTGGTGGAAGGCCTCGGATTCGGAGCCGGCGCGCTGCTCACGTCCGACTTCACGGACCGGGAAAACAACATTAACGATGCCACCGCCGCGGGCACGGGCTTCGACTGGGTCAGCTCCGCCGCCACGAACAAGCCGGACTTCCGGACGGGCGAGGGGGCGCTTAACGTCTTCGACAACAAGGTCGCGGGCGGTGAAGCCAAGTGGTGCTGTGACCCGCCGTCAGTCTCGATTCCGGCCCAGAGCGTGACCGTGCAAATGCCCTATCCGATCGCCCTGACACACTTCACCATGGCGTCGTCGGAAGACGCTCCGGAGCGCGATCCGCGGAAGTGGTCGATTCAAGGTTCCAACGACGGAACCACCTTCACCAATATCTTCGTGCAGGACGACGCTGTGATGAGCTTCTGGGGAACCAACCGGCTCTACGTGATGAAGTTCACGCTCGCCGCTCCGGCCCCGACGTACAAATGGTTCCGCTACAGCGTGACGGCGACCAATAGCACGATGCACTCGATCTCGGAGATCGAGTACTTCGGCATCGATCAGGATACCGATGGCGACGGGATGCCCGACTATTGGGAGGCCAAGTATCCGGCGGTTCTGGACATCGCGGTGGCGGATGCCGCGGGAGATCCGGACAGCGACGGACTCACCAACCTCCAGGAGTTCCAGAACGGCACCACGCCCGGCGATACAGACAGCGACGACGACGGGTTCAACGACGGCTCGGAAATCTCCGGTGGCTCCGATCCGCTCGGACCGAGGGTGCTTTCCTTCTCCAAGACCGGCAGCACCTTCACGCTGACCATGAAGGTCTATGACGTCGGCAAGAAGTACAAGCTTCGCCGCAGTTCGACCCTCAACAACGACTTCGTTGATATCGGCAACGTCTTCAGCCCTGCCACGGACACCCAGGTGATCACCGATACCGCCGCCCCGGCAGGCAAGGCGTTCTACCTTATCGAGCGCGTGCCCTGAAGCGGCCCCTTCCCTGTTCCCCCCAACAAAAAAAAAACCGGAGCCCCTCGTTCCCTCGCGGACCGGGGGGCTTTTCCTTTCACAGCTCAGGCCGTTTCGGCCACCCGCTGAGCATCGACCGCAGGAGCATCTGCGAGCGACTCACGGATGCGTGCGTGGGTCCGCTCGATCAATTCCGCTTCGTCACGCAAGTCGCCGAGGATCTGGTTCAGCTTCCTCCCGGGCTCCCCTTCCTTAGGCTCTTCTGCCTTCGTCGAGGAAGCCAGCCCCAGGATGCTGGCATGGATCTGATAAAGCGAGGTGTAGGCATGCAGGATCGCCGCCTGGGAGTCCC
>CAMLOZ010000166.1 GCA_946481625.1 uncultured Haloferula sp.
ATACCCGCCTCTACTTCAACCGCGTCGCGAACACCACCCTGCTCACCCGTACCGACAATCCCGGCACTCCCGGTGGAGCGAATTCCACCTACCTGCCCAACGCCGGTCCCACCTTCACCCGCTTCTCCCACTCGCCGGTCGTCCCGGATCCCGGCGAACCCGTCACCGTCAGCGCCCGCGCCACCGACCCGGATGGTCTCGGCTCCTTCACCCTCCACTACAACGTGGAAGGCGGCCCCACCGTCTCCCTTCCCATGACGCTCGGCAGCGACGGCCTCACCTACACCGCCACCATTCCTGGCCAATCCGCTGCCACCGTCGTGCGCTTCCACGTCTCAGCCACCGACAGCCTCCTCGCCAGCTCAACCTTCCCCGCCGATGGCGCGGACTCCCGCGCGCTCTACCAAGTCAACGACGGCCTCGCCGCGACCAACGGCCGCCACAATCTCCGCATCATCATGGCCCCCGCCGACGAAGCCTTGCTCTATCAGACCAACAACCTGATGAGCAACGAACGCCTCGGCTGTACCGTCATCTACGACGAGCACGAGACCTACTACGACGTCGGCGTCCGTCTGAAGAGCAGCCAGCGCGGTCGCCCCGTGGACTCCCGCGTCGGCTTCAGCGTCGGCTTCAACCGCGACCAGCTCTTCCGCGGCGTCCACCGTACCGTTTCCATCGACCGCTCGGAGGGCCAGAATCCCGGCTGCCAGGAAATCCTCTACGACCACATGATGTACGCCAGCGGCAGCATCCCCGCCGAGTACAACGACCTCTGCAAGGTCATCGCCCCGAACCCCGCCCACACCAGCTCCGCCATTCTCCAGCTCGCCCGCTATGGCGATGTCTTTCTCGACTCCCAGTTCGATGGCGGCAGCGATGGCACCGGCTACGAATACGAGCTGATCTACTATCCGCTCACCACCGATGCCAACGGCTTCAAGCTGCCCCAGCCCGACAATGTCGTCGGCACCGACCTGACCAATCTCGGCAGCAGCAAGGAGAACTACCGCTGGAACTTTCTCCTCGAGAACAACGAGGACGTCGACGACTACTCGCGCATCATCGCCGCCTCGCAACAGTTCGCGAAATCCGGCACCGCCTTCGAAGCCGGCCTCTCCGACATCATCGACATCGACCAATGGCTCCGCGCTCTCGCCTGCTCCTGCGCCAGCGGGGCGGGGGACTCCTTCTACGCGAATGCCAATCACAACGGGATCTTCTACGCGCGCCCGGACGGACGCGTCCTCTACTTCCCGCACGACATGGATTTCTCTTTCAGCGCCACCCGCGACATCTTCGAAAATTCCGAGCTCCAGAAGCTCGTCGCCGATCCCCTCCGCAAGCGCATCTACCTCGGCCACCTCCACGACATCTGCACCCGCGTCTTCAACCAGACCTACATGCAGCCGTGGACAATTCACTACGGCAGCCTGCTCCCCGGGGAGGACTTCAGCGCCCACCTAAACTACATCACCACGCGCTCGGACTACATCCTCTCGCGCGTCGATCA
Organism: uncultured Haloferula sp.; assembly: GCA_946481625.1. The sequence goes on from CAMLOZ010000166.1 coordinate 1,514, forward strand.
GGAGATCGCACCGCTGACCTTCGCCATCACCACCAACGGCGGCGCGAACTTCACCACCGGCACTAGCCCGGCCATCCTCGCGGGCAACGGCTGGGTGGACATCCGCAACATCCGCCTCGCCGGTTCCACCGTGCCGCTCCAGGTCACATGGACCACGGCCACCACCTGGCAGATCGCCGTGCCTCTCACCTTCGGCTCGAACGTGATCTCCCTCGAAGCCCTCGACTTCGCCGGCAACGTCGTCGGCACCGATACCATCACCGTCAACAACACCGGTGGCATCCAAGTGCCTTCGCCGACCACCCTCGTCGTCTCCGAGATCTACTACAATCCCCCCGGCAGCGGCGAAGACACCGAGTACGTCGAGCTCATGAATGTCTCACCCACCTTCACGCTCGACCTCAGCAACGTGAACTTCAACACCGGAATCACCTGCTCTTTCCCCGGCAATACCCACCTCGCGCCCGGCGGCCGCATCCTCTTCGTGAAAAACACCGCCGCCTTCAATGCCGCCTTCGGTACCGGCAAGCCTATCGGAGGCACCTTCCCGAACAGCCTCGACAACTCCGGCGAACAACTCGTCCTCCGCCGCGCGAACGGCACCGTGCTTCACAACTTCACCTACCTCACCACGCCCCCATGGCCCGTCGAGGCAGATGGCGACGGCTACTCGCTTGTCCTCGTCAATCCCTCCTCCGCCCCGCCCCCTGGCGATCCCCTGAGCTGGCGCGCCAGTGCCGTCGCCGGCGGCTCCCCGGGCCTCGCGGACACCGAGAGCTACGCCTCGTGGAAGGCCGCCAATGGCAACCTCCCCGACGATGAGGACACCGATGGCGACGGCATCGGCAACCACCTCGAATACCTCCTCGGCGGAAACCCCGGCGTCGCCGAGCAGGACCTTGTGCCCCTCCTCACCATCGAGCCGAACGGGGCCTTTCTCATGTCCGTCACCCGCCGTGTCGCCGCGGAGAATGCCTCCGTCCTCCCGCAGTCATCGACCAATCTCTCCAGCTGGGCGACCGCCACGGGCTACCAATTCCTCTCGAACGAACGCCTCCCCGGCACCCCCGCGCGCGACCTGCTCACCTTCCGCGTCGTCCCGCCTGCGAACGCCCCCCGCTTCTACGCCCGCTTCTCCTTCACGCCTTGAGATCGACTCCTCGCACATCAACGGCTTTAATCGGCGCGCGTGCGCGAACTGATCCTGAATGAAGAGATCTACCAACGGGTGATCGGCGAACTCGTGCCGCAGGCGCGCCGTTTTCTCTGGATCGTCACCGCCGATATCAAGGACCTCCACGTCCCCACCGGAAGACGCTCCGTGCCTTTCCTTAAGGTCCTCGCCGACCTCGTCGAAAGCGGCGTCGCCGTCCGCCTCATCCACGCGAAGGAACCCGGCCCCCGCTTCCGCACCGACTTCGACCGCTACCCCGTTCTCCTCGAAAGCGACCTCTTCGAGCGCGTCCTCTGCCCCCGCGTCCACACCAAGGCCGTCATCGCCGATGGCAAGCGCGCCTTCGTCGGCTCGCCCAACCTCACCGGTGCCGGCATGGGCGCGAAGCATCCCGACAAGCGCAACTTCGAAGCCGGCTTCCTCACCGACGAACCCGTTGATCTCAAGAAGCTCGCCGCCTGGGTCGATGAACTCTTCCTCGGCGAATTCTGCGGCCGCTGCCGCCTCCGCGACCGCTGCCCCGATCCCCTTGACGCCCATTAAACCTCGTCACCTTCCCGCGACTACGTCATCCTGCCCCCATGGCTCCCGCCTCGACCCTCCTCCGTCGCATCGCCCTTTCCGTAGCGGCCTGCCTCTCCCTCGCGCCTCTGCATGCCGAGCCCGACCATCCCCTCAAGCCCCTCCTCTGGAAGATCGAAGGCCCCGCTGTCGAGAAGCCCGCCTACCTTTTCGGCACCATCCACATCGGCAAGACCGCCGCCGCGAAACTCCACCCCGTCGCCGAAAAAGCCTTCAACGAATCCACCTCGTTCCACGCCGAGTGTTCCTTCGATCCCGCCACCCAGACCGCTTCCATCGGCATGGTCACTCGCACCGATGGCAAGGAGCTCTCCGAATCCATCGGCCCCGATCTGTCCAAGCAGGTCGAAGCGGAGCTCAAGCACATCAACCCTGCGCTCGATACCACTCCGTTCCAGACCGTGAAGACCTGGTATGTCGCCTACATGCTTCCGATGCTCTCCTACATGCTTGACGGCTCGATGCCCCTCGACATGGACCTCTGGAACCGCGCCGAGAAAGCAGGAAAGAAAACCGCCGGTATGCAGACCCCCGAGGAACAGGCCATCGGCTTCCAGGAACTCACCGAGGCCGAACAAACCACCCTCCTCAAGAACACCCTCGCCTCGATGAAGAAGGCCCGGAAGGAGAAGAAGGATCCCATGGCGGATCTCGTCACCGCCTACATCAGTGGCGATGTCGAGCGCATCGAGGCGGAGGCCGCCAAAACCATCGAGGAAACCTTCCACGGCGAGGACAAGGAACTCGGCGAGCGCATCATCAAGCGCATCCTCACCGATCGCGATGCGATCATGACCGATTACATCGATGCCGCGTTAAAGAAGTCCCCCGCCGAGATCCACTTCTTCGCCGCCGGTGCCGCCCACTACACCGGCAAGGAAAGCGTCCGCGTCCGCCTCGAGAAGCGGGGCTACAAGATCACCCGTGTCGAATAAGGCGGGGACCCCTCTCTGAGATGTTTGGCTGAGGGCGGCCTAACAAATCCCCGCCACATTCTCTCGTCCCGCCACCTCCGCCACGATCCCGTAGCTCCGCTTCCGGTCTTCATGTCGGTAGAATCCCGAGTGGATCATCAGCTCGTCCGCCTGCGTGACCTCCACCAGTTTCTCCAGCTCCTCTCGCACCGTCTCCGGCCCGCCGATCACCGCCGCGCCGAGATGCTCCTGCACCGCCGCCTTCTCCGCCGCGCTCCAGCGTCCGTCCAGACTCGTGATCGGCGGTGGCACCGGCGTTGGCGCATGCCGGATCAAGTTCAGCACCTGCTGCTGCACCGATGTCGATAGAAAGCGCGCCTCCTCGTCGCTCCCCGCCGCGATCACCGGTACGCCCACCATCGCATACGGTTCCGGCCAGCGCCCGCTCGGCTGGAAGTTCGTCCGGTAAATCTCCAGCGCTTCGAAAAGCAGGCGTGGCGCGAAGTGCGCGGCAAACGCAAACGGCAGCCCCAGAAACGCCGCCAGCCTCGCGCTGAAGGTGCTCGATCCCAGCAGCCACACCGGCACGTTCGAATTCGCACCGGGAATCGCCTTCACCCGCTGCGCCGGATTCGGCCTTCCTAACAGGGCGATCAACTCCTGCACCTGATCCGGAAAATCATCCGCCGCATTCGGATCGCGCCGCAGCGCCCGCGAGGTCGTCTGGTCCGTGCCTGGCGCACGTCCCAGTCCCAGATCGATCCGCCCCGGATACAGTGCCTCCAGCGTCCCGAATTGCTCCGCGATGACCAGCGGCGAATGGTTCGGCAGCATGATCCCGCCCGACCCCACCCGGATCGTCTTCGTCCCGGCCGCCACATGCCCGATCAGCACCGCCGTCGCCGCGCTCGCGATCCCCGGAATGTTGTGGTGCTCCGCCAGCCAGAAACGGGTGTAGCCCAGCGCCTCCACATGCCGCGCCAGATCCACGCTGTTGCGAAAGCTATCCGCGACCGTCCCGCCCTCGATGATCGGGGATAGATCGAGGACCGAGAGCGGGATGTCGCGGATAGTTTTCATCGGAAGGCGGAAAGGTTGTTCGGAAAGGATTCAACGCAATCGATCAACCGCGGAATCGTGTGGTGGTGACTACGGAATCAGAAGAAGCACCTTCGGCCCAAATCTCATCCATTCCGGCCGGACTGTTTTATCTGCGTGCATCCCGTCCATCTGCGGTTGAATTCTTTTGCTGTCTCACGCCACCTGCGCGACTTCCTCCATCGCCGGATAATCCGTGTATCCCTCAGCCCCCTTCGCATAAAAGGTCGCGGCATTCGGCTCGTTCAACGGCACCCCCGCCTTCAACCGTTCCGGCAGGTCCGGATTGGCAATGTACAGCCTGCCATACGAAATCGCATCCGCCTCCCCCTTCTCTAACAAATCCTCGCCCTCTTCCTCCGTCAGCTCCTGGTTGGCGATGAAGGCCCCCGTGAAGGAATTACGGATCCCCTTGCTGAACCGCGGCGACTTCAGCGCTTCCCGCACGAAGAGAAAAGCGATCCCCCGCGCGCTGCACTCGCGCGCCACATGGCCGTAAGTTGCGGCCGGATCCGAGTCGCCGTTGCCGTTCTCCGGCAGGGCGGGGGAGAGATGCAGCCCCACCCGGTCCGCACCCCACACCGAGATTGCCGCATCCACCGCCTCGAGCATGAAACGCGCACGATTCTCGATGCTGCCGCCATAGGAATCCGTCCGTTTGTTGGTCTCGTCGTTCAGGAATTGGTGCGGCAGATACCCGTTCGCCCCGTGAATCTCGACCCCGTCGAAGCCCGCTTCCTTCGCGTTCTCCGCCGCCTTGCGATAGTCTTCGATGATCCGCGGAATTTCCTGCAACTCCAGCGCCCGCGGCACCTCGTAGGGCTTCTGCGGTCGCAACAAACTCACGTGTCCCGGCTGCGCCAGCGCACTCGACGACACCGGCTGCTCCCCGTTCAAATAGTACGGATCCGAGATCCGCCCCACGTGCCAGAGCTGCGCGATGATCCGTCCACCCGCCTCGTGCACCGCTTTCGTCACCAGCTTCCATCCTTCCACCTGCTCGCGCGACCACAGGCCCGGCGTGTCCGGATAACCCACGCCCATCGGCGAGATGGACGTCGCTTCGGACAGGATCAGCCCCGCGGTCGAACGCTGGCGATAGTACTCGGCCATCAGCGCGTTCGGCACGCGGCCTTCGCTCGCCCGGCAGCGCGTCAGCGGTGCCATGATGATACGGTTCGGCAGCTCCCAGGCGCCGATCTTCACAGGTTGTTGCAGCAGTGACATGATTCTGAAATTCGTGGTTCTCGTTCTCTAAATCCCAAAGCTCCGGTCGTCCCGTCGTCAGAAGGCGCTTCTCACCAATCCTCCATCCACCCTCAACGCCGCCCCGTTGATCGCGGAAGCCAGCGGACTGGAAAGAAACGCCACAAAGTCCCCGATCTCCCCCGGCTGGATCAGCCTGCCGATCAGCGAGGTCGGCCGGTTCTCCGCCATGAATCGCTTGCCCGCTTCCTCCAGCGAGGCACCGGGGAAAATGTCTTGGATGAACTTCGCCACCCCTTCCGTGAGCGTCGACCCGGGAAGTACGGCATTCACCGTAACCCGCGATCCCTTCGTCAGCTCCGCCAGGCTCCGCGAGATGGAAAGCTGCATCGTCTTTGTCGCGCTGTAGTGCGCCATCTCCGGCGCGGGCGTGATCCCTGATTCGCTCGAGACGAAAAATACCCGCCCCCAGTCGTTCTCCAGCATCTTCGCCAGGTAGTGCCGCGCCAACCGCACGCCGCTCATGATATTCACCTCGAACATCTTCTGCCACGCCTCGTCGGTCTCGTCGAAGAATCCGACCGCCTCGTAGATGCCCAGGTTGTTCACCAGGATGTCCACCTTCGGAAAGGCCTCGATTGCCGCCGCACATCCGCGCGCCGTGCCGTTATCCGCCGTCAGCGCCAGCAGCTTCGCCGCCGGATGCTCCTTCTTGATCTCCGCGATCGCCTTCTCCACCCCGTCGGCGGAGCGACCGTTAATGATCACTGTCGCACCCTCGCGCGCTAGCGAGGCGGCGATGGCCTGCCCGATC
>CAMLOZ010000167.1 GCA_946481625.1 uncultured Haloferula sp.
AGGTGGGTGCACTCGTCGCCGAGCGTGCGAAGGCAGCCAATGTCAGCGCCGTGGTCTTCGACCGCGGCGGTCATCTCTACCACGGCAAGATCAAGGCGCTGGCCGACGCCGCCCGCGAAGCCGGCCTCCAATTCTAATCCAGCGCAATCGTCATGGTGACATCTCAAGATTCGACTCCCACGCCTCCGGCACCCCAGCAGCCGCAACAAGGCCAGCACCAGCAGCGCGGCGGCTACGGCCAGCGCGGCCAAGGTGGCGGCGGTTACGGCGGCGGACAGAACCGCGGTCCCCGCGGCCCGCGTCGCGACGACCGCCAGCAGCAGGAGTCCGATGGACCCCAGCTCGCCGAGAAGGTGGTCTTCATCAACCGCTGCGCCAAGGTCGTGAAGGGCGGCCGTCGCTTCAGCTTCTCCGCGCTCGTCGTCGCCGGCGACCGCGAGGGCAAGGTGGGCCTCGGCTTCGGCAAGGCCAACGAAGTGGCCGACGCCATCAAGAAGGCCGGTGAAGCCGCCAAGAAGGTTCTCAAGCCGATGAACATCGTGGAAGGGACCATCCCCCACGAGATCTACGCCGAGTTCGGCGGTGGCAAGGTGCTCCTGAAGCCCGCCTCCCCCGGTACCGGAATTATCGCCGGTGGTGGCGTCCGCGCCGTTTGCGAAGCCGTGGGTATCCGCGACATCCTCGCGAAGTCCCTCGGTTCCTCCAACCACTCGAACGTGGTCAAGGCCACCCTCAAGGCTCTCACCCAGCTTCGCACCCGCGACCAGATCCTCGGATCCCGCGGCAAGAAGAAGGAAAAGGCCATCTGAGGAACGCTGAACATCGAACGTCCAACATCGAACGTCGAAAGTTATGAAACTTCACACACTCGCCCCGAACAAGGGTGCCAAGCACCGGGTCAAGCGCCTCGGTTGCGGCGAAAGCTCCGGTCACGGCAAGACCTCCTGCAAGGGTAACAAGGGCCAGAAGGCACGTTCCGGCGGCGGTCCCCGCCCCGGTTTCGAAGGCGGCCAGATGCCCCTTCACCGCCGTCTGCCCAAGCGCGGCTTCAACAACATCAACTTCAAGACCAAGGTCGAAGTGGTGAACCTCGCCCAGATCGAGAAGGCCTTCAACGACGGCGACACCGTCACCGAGGAAGCCCTCCGCAAGGCCGGTCTCATCAACCGCGCCTGCGACGTGGTGAAGGTGCTCGGCCAAGGCGATCTGACCAAGAAGCTGGTCTTCGCCGTCGGCACCCTGAGCGCCTCCGCCAAGGAAAAGGTCGAAAAGGCCGGCGGCAGCGTCCAAGCAGCAGCCGAAGCCTGATGCCTTGTTTGATCCCCACATGACGGGTCTCCGGTGAGGAAGCGCTTGATCGCTTCCTCTCCGCGTTTACAAACCCGTCGCTTTTTGCATCCCGATTTCCCATGATCTCCGCTTTTGCGAATACCTGGAAGGTGCCGGAACTCCGCGACCGGATCCTCTTCACCCTCGCCATGATCATCATCGTGCGCCTGGGGGTGCACATCACCCTCCCGGGTGTCGATGCCGGCGTGATCGAGAAGTGGATGGACTACGCCGCGAAGCAGCAGGGCGAAGGGGGCGGTAATGCCTTCGGCGCGATGCTCACCATCTTCGCCGGTGGTGGCCTCCAGCAGGCCGGTATCTTCGCCCTGGGCATCATGCCCTATATCTCGGCGTCGATCATGGTTCAGCTCATGACAGCCGTGGTGCCGAAGCTCGCCCGCCTCGCCCGCGAGGACGGCGGTCGTCAGAAAATCACCCAATACACCCGTTACATCACCATCGCCATCGCGCTGGTCCAGAGCTTCTTCGTCGCCCGTTCGCTGGCGAATCCGTCCCAGCTCTTTTACATGCCGGGCATCGACGATGAATCGAAGTTCGGCGTGCTGGTGCCTGATCCGAGCGCACTTTGGTTCGCCCTGATCGTGGTGACGCTGGTCAGCGGCACTTTGCTCCTGATGTGGATCGGCGACCAGATGACCGAGCGCGGCATCGGCAACGGCACCTCGATCATCATTACCGTCAACATCATCTCGGCCCTTCCGGGTGCGCTGGTGCAGACCTGGCAGCACTTCGTCACCGGCGAGGCCGCGGACACCTTCCGGTCGATCATGCTCGTCGTGATGATCGCGATGCTGCTGCTCGTGATCGCCGGCACCATCGCCATCACCCAGGCCCAGCGCCGGATCGCGGTGCAGTATGCGAAGCGGGTCGTCGGCCGGAAGCAATTCGGCGGCCAGACCCAGTACCTGCCGCTGAAGGTCAACTACGCCGGCGTGATGCCGATCATCTTCGCTACCGCGATCCTCTCGCTTCCCGCGATGATGCTGACCTGGTTCTTCAAGGGTGCCCCGTGGGCCGTGAAGCTCCAGACCCAACTCAATCCCGGCGGCACCTGGTACTACATCCTCGGCGCAATCTTCATCTTCTTCTTCTCCTACTTTTGGGTCGCCACCATGTTCCAGCCTTCCCAGATCTCGGAAGACCTGAAGCGCAACGGCGGCTATGTCCCCGGCGTCCGCCCCGGCAAGCCCACCGCCGACTTCCTCGACTTCACGATGACCCGCCTGACCTTCGCGGGCGCGATCTTCCTCACCTTGATCTTCGTGCTGCCGGCCTTCATCGGGCATCTGGTCAATCTGCCGCCCGGCTCGATGGTGCTCCAGTTCTTCGGCGGCACCAGCCTCCTCATCCTCGTGGGCGTGGTGCTCGACGTCATGCGCCAGGTGGAAACCCACCTGCTGCAGCGGCACTACGATGGCTTCCTCCGCAAGGGCAAGCTCAAGGGCCGCTATGACCGCCTCGCGCAGACGGGCAATGCCGCTTCCAGCACCGCGTTGGTTTACCTCTGGGCCGTGATCGGCCTGATCGTGGTGGTGGCAGCTGCGGCGTGGATCGCCAAGTGAGTCGCCCCATTCCGCTTCACCTCATGCCTCGTCGACTGGTACTTCTCGGTCCTCCTGCTTCCGGCAAGGGGACACAGGGGCGCCGCTTGGCCGAAGAACTCGGATTGGCCTACCTCGGCACTGGTGCCCTGCTCCGCTCCGCGGTCGAGGAAGGTTCCGAGCTCGGCAAGCAGGCGGAACCGATTCTGGCGAGAGGGGAATATCTGCCCGACGACCTCATGTGCTCCATCATGGGCGAATGGCTTGCCCGGCAGAAGGGCGGTTGGGTTCTCGACGGATTCCCGCGCAGCATCGATCAAGCCGACTTTCTCTCCGGCTGGTTGGCCGAAAAGAGCCTGCGTCTCGATGCGGCGATCCTGCTTGAGGTGCCCCCCGATGAACTCCTGATTCGAATCGGCCAACGTCTTGAATGCCCCGAGTGCCGCTGGTCCGGCCGCAAGCAGGACCTGAACGGTGCCGGCCGCTGCCCCGAATGCGGCGGCGTGGTCGGTCCCCGCGCCGACGACACGCCCTCCAATTTCCGTTCCCGTCTCGCGGAATACGAAGAGAACACGCTTCCGGTGGTTTCCCGCTACGAAAAGGAAGGCTTGCTTCACCGCTTCGATGCCACCCATGGACCCGACGATGTGGCCAAGCGCCTCCTCGATCTTGTCCGATCCCTGAAATCCCATGGCCAGGCGGCATAAGATCAAGATCAAGACCCCGCATGAGATTTCCAGGATGCGGACGGCCGGCCAGGCTGCCAGCGAGATCCTCCTGGAACTGGTGAAGGCGGTCGAGCCGGGCCGGACCACGCTGGAGATCGACCAGCTTGCCAAGGAGTTGATGAAGGAGCGCGACTGCAAGAGCGCTTTCCTCGGCTATCGCGGCTTCCGCGGCCAGATCTGCATCTCGGTGAACGAGGAGATTGTCCACGGCATCGGCGGTCCCCGCAAGATCCAGCCGGGAGACGTGGTGAAGCTCGATGTCGGCGTGGTGAAGGGCGGCTTCATCGGCGACAATGCCATCACCGTTGCGGTCGGCGAAGTGGCGGAGGAAACACGCCGTCTTCTCATCGCCACGGAGGAATCCCTTTTCGCGGCCATCCACCATGCCCGGGCCGGGGAGCGGCTCGCCGATCTCTGTGGCTCGGTGGAGGAATATGTCCGCCCGCTCGGCTTCACCGTGGTCCGTGAATTCGTCGGCCACGGCGTGGGACGCGATCTTCACGAGGAACCGCAGGTTCCGAATTACCGTCCGCAGGGCAAGAGCCCCATCCTGGAGCCCGGCATGATCCTGGCCATCGAGCCGATGGTGAATGCCGGCACCGCTTCGATCCGCATCCTCGACGACGGATGGACGGTCGTCACCACCGACGGCAAGCCTTCCGCACATTTCGAGCACACCGTGCTCGTTACGGACGGCGAACCCGAACTCCTCACTTGGCGGCCCCGCGGCGTTCCCGGTCTCTGAAGTCTCCCGCGACTCAGGGTTTCGCTACCGGCTTCTTCGTCACCGCGGCGCGATAGCGCTCGACCGCTTCCGCGATCCCGTTCGTGACCGCGTTCCGGTAAGCTTCGGTATGGAGCAACCGCGCCTCGTAGGGGTGCGTCATGAACCCGCATTCCACCAGGATGGAAGGGTGCCGCACACCGGTCAGCACGCTGAAGCGGGCCCGCTTGATCCCGCGGTCGAAGGTGTTCTTGCCGAGCCGCCGCGACATGCACCCGTGCACCGCGGTGGCCAGCGCCACGTTCGCGGAGTCGTGGCTGTTGCCCGTCCGCTCTTGAAAATCGCTCGCATTGATGCCGCGCCCGTAGTGGGCCACGCCGATCGGGGAGAGCGTGAAGGTCTCGATCCCCCGCGCCGCACTACCTCCGGAATTGTGGTGGATCGAAATGAAGATGGCATTGTCCCGCACCCGGTTCGCCACGTCCACCCGTTCCTGCAGCGTCAGGTAGCGGTTGGTTTCGCGGGTCATGATCACCTTGTAGCCGCGGGTGGTCAGGAGCTTTTGCAGCTTCTCGGCGACTTGGAGATTGTAGGTGGCTTCGGTTCCCAAAGCGTTGGTAGCGCCCGGATCCTTGCCGCCGTGGCCGGCATCGATGATGACCGTTTTGAAATTCCCGGCATTGTCGATGTAGCTGGGCCGCAGCACCGGATCGACAAGCTTCGCCAGATCGATCCGCGAGATCCACGCTTTCCCGCCGACATCCTCGACCTTGTAGCTGAAGACGAATTTCACGCCGTTCATAAGGCATTCCTGCCCGCCCACGCGCATCTTCACCTTCACCTTCTTGTTTTCGAGGATCACCTCGTTGCCGGAGCGGCTCAGCGAGTCGAAGCCGTAAAAGGACTTCATCCCGTCCACCGCCACGTACTCGCGGCCGTTGATCGGCTTGGTGTCCCATTGGGCCGCGACGGGAGCGATCGCTCCGAGCCAGAGCAGCACGGCGAAAAACAGGGGGCTTTTGGCGAGTCGGGACGACATACAATGAGAGCCGGGGGCGCGACTGTCGGATCGGCCTCCGGTCGATTGGACCTGATTTCTACCCCTTCTCTTCCGGCATGACAAATCCGTTTTCCACGAATTGCTTGACCTCCTTTGGGCTTTTCGCGGGCTGTTGCTCTCCTAGGTTCCGGCCATGGTGATCGAAACCGTCGGCAATTACCGCGCCCGCTGGGGCGAAGGCCCCCTGTGGTGGAATGGCGCGCTGCTCTACGTGGACATCGAAGGGCACCGGGTGATCCGCTTCGACCCGGCCAGAGGCGAGGAGAAGATCTGGGAAGTCGGAGAGCGGGTCGGCACCGTGGTCCCGCGAGAGGCGGGCGGTCTGGTTATTGCGGGGGACAACGGCTTCTGCTTCCTCGACGAGGACGGGAGGATTCATAAAATCGCCGATCCGGAGCCGGACAAGAAGCCGGACAATCGCTTCAACGACGGCAAATGCTCGCCGGACGGACGCTTCTTCGCCGGCACGATCAGCCTCGTGAAAAAGACCGGCGATGCCCGGCTCTATCGTCTCGACCCGGATCTTTCGATCCACGAGGTTTTCGGCCCCGTGACCAATTCGAACGGGATCGTGTGGAGCGCCGACGGGCGCACGGTTTATTACATCGATACCCCGCGCAAGGAGGTGCTCGCCTTCGACTACGAGGCCGGACACCTGACGAATCTCCGGAGCGTGGTCTCCACCGCGCATCACGATGCTTCCCCGGACGGCATGACGATCGATGCCGAGGGGAATCTCTGGATCGCGTTCTGTCACGGAGCCTGCGTCGCCTGTTTCAGCCCGGTGAGCGGGGAGGAGCTGCGGAAGGTCGTTCTGCCCTGTCTCGAGACCACAGCCTGCGCCTTCGGGGGACCGGATCTGGCCGATCTCTACGTGACCACCGGCGTGCATAAAAGCGTGGTGGAAGAGGATGCCGGCCGGCTCTTCGTGATCCGTGGCTTGGGCGTCCGCGGGCTGCCTGCCCATGCATTCGCGGGGTAGCCGCTTTGGGTGAATCTGCCTTTCGGGTGAAACGATTGGCAGGTTCGAGTGGTAGGAATCGCGAGCCTGATGTCGCGATTCCTGATCATTCCTGCGCTTGTTGTCGCCTCGGCCGCAGGGGCGGAGCCGGTCTCGTACGCCTACGAGATCCGCCCGATTCTCTCGGACAAGTGCTTCGCCTGCCACGGGCCGGACGGAGGCAAGCGCGAGTCCGGGCTCCGGCTGGATACGGTCGAAGGCGCGACCGGTCCGCTGAAGGAGACGCCCGGTAGCGCCATCGTTCCCGGCGATCCGGCCAAGTCGGCGGCGTGGCAGCGGATCCTTTCCAAGGACCCCGAGCAGGTGATGCCGCCTCCTTCCTCGCACCTCACCTTGAGCGAGGGGGAAAAGGCCTTGATCGAGCGCTGGATCAAGGAAGGCGCGAAGTATCAGCCGCACTGGGCCTTCCAACCGCTTCCGGAGAGTATCGCGGTGCCCCATGTTGCCGAAGCCTCGTGGCCGAAGGAAAGTCTCGACCGCTTCGTCCTCGCCCGGCTGGAGAAAGAGGAACTCAAGCCCTCGCCGGAGGCCGATCCTCTGCGCTGGTTGCGCCGGGCGACTCTCGACCTCACCGGCCTGCCGCCGACGCCGGAAGAGATCGCAGCCTTCCAGACGGCCGCGGAGGGCAACTTCGATGCGGCTAAAACGGCGGCCGCTGATCGACTTCTGGCGAGCCCGCGCTTCGGCGAGCATTTCGCAGTGCCGTGGCTGGATGCCGCGCGCTATGCGGATTCCTACGGCTACCAGTCCGATCTGTTGACGGCTTTCTGGCCCTGGCGGGACTGGGTCGTTCGCTCGTTGAATGCGAACCTGCCGATCGATCAATTCATCACCTGGCAAGTGGCGGGCGATCTTTTGCCGGAGGCCACGCGCGA
>CAMLOZ010000168.1 GCA_946481625.1 uncultured Haloferula sp.
AATCGAGGAGGCAGCCCCACCCCGGCCGACACCGGCCCACCGGCGGGAGTATGCGGCCTTCCGCGCGGTGGAGGGCTTGCTCGGGCTGATGTCGCTGGAGACGGTGACGCGGGTCGGGGGCGGGCTGGGCTTGATCGCCTGGGCGCTTTCGCCGGGGCACCGGCGGCTGGTGCGGCGGAATTTGCGGATCGCGACAGCGGCGGAGGCACCGGACGAGGCGCGGCTGGATGCGATGGTGCGCGAGACCTTCCGGCGGGCGGGCGGGAACCTGCTGGCGAGCCAGCGGGCGGCGACGCTACCGGCGGGCGAGTTGCGGAAGCACATCGAATTCGAGGGGCTGGAGAATCTCCTGACGCCGATCCGCGCGGGCCGGGGCGTGGTGCTGGTGTGGTCGCACATGGGGAACTGGGAGGTGCTGGCGCAGTTGATCCGGGAGACGGGCGAGGAGATCGAGGGCGGGCCGATCTACCGGCCGCTGGAGAATCCGCTGCTGGACGAGCTGACCGTGCAGCGACGGACGCAGGAGGGGGCGGTGCTTTTCAACAAGCACGACGGCTTCAACGGCCCGGCGGCGCTGCTGCGTCGCGGCGGGGTGGTGACGGTGATGACCGACCAGCGCGCGGGGGGGCACGGCGAGCTGTGCCCGTTCTTCGGGCGGCTGTCGTCGTGCACGCCCTTGCCGGCCCTGCTGGCGCGGCGGACGGGATCGGCGATGGTGACGCTTTCGATCACCTCGCAGGAGACGGGGAGGTGGTTGCTGACGATCCGGGCGGTGCCGGAGAAGGCGAAGACGGCGGAGGTGCTGGGGCATCTGGAAACGGCGATGCGCGACCAACTGACGGATGTCTTCTGGTTTCACGACCGCTGGCGGGTGGACAAGATGGTGCCCTTCGGGTTTTTCACGAAGGAGGCTCCGGCGGAGGCGGCGAGGATGGCGACGCAGCCGGTGCGGGTGGTGGTGACGCTGCCACCGGGAGATGCGGATGCGGCGGAGGTGTTGACGACTTTGCTGGAACTGCGGCCGGACGCGCGGATCGACGTGCTGGATCGGGGGAACCTGCCGGAGCTGCCGGAGAGTCCGCGGGTGATCCGCTTCGCCGCCGAGCATGCGAACGGCTTGTTAGAGCGTTGCGATGCCTCGCATGCGGTGCCGCTGGATTTCGCGTTGCTGCTCGATGGCGACCTGCATCTCGCCCGTGAAGCGAAGCGGCTCGGGCTTCGAGCGATCGTCGGTGCGGGTGTGAGCGGCAAGCCGTGGACACGCAGTATCCCCCGCCCCGCCGACCGCGCGGGTTGGCGGGAATTCGCGACCAAGCTGGTGCTGACCGCCAAATCCCGGAAATCCGCGCCCGTGCCATGAAGCCGCTGCGGATCCAGATCCTTTCCGACGGCAAGCCGGGCCACGAGAACCAGTCCTACGGGCTGGCGGAGGCGATCGGGCGGGTGCGGCCGGTGGAGATCTCGAAGATCGCGCTGGGCGGGGTGAAGGGAGCGATCGCGCGCTTCCGCCAGGCGTGGCGCGAGAGTGCCGCGCTGTCCAAGCCGCATTTGCTGATCGGGGCGGGGCACGCGGTGCATCCCGCGATGATCGCTCTGGCGAGGCGGAGCGGCGCGCCCTGCGTGGTGATGATGAAGCCGACGCTGCCGACGGCGCTTTTCGACCTGTGCTTGGTCCCGGAACACGATCTCGGCGGCAAGGTGCCGGCGGAGAACGTGGTGGCCACGCTCGGCGCATTGAACCGGGTGCCGCCGCCGGGGGGCGCGAAGGAGCGGGAAGGAATGATCCTGTTAGGCGGGCCCTCGGCGTCGCATGGATGGGACGGGCCCGCGGTGGTGGCGGCGGTGAGGGCGGTCGTCGAAGGCGGGCGGGGCTTGGCATGGCGCGCGACGGATTCGCGGCGCTCGCCCGAGGGCACGCTGGCGGCGCTGGCGGGGATGATTCCGGGGGTGGAGATTCATCCGCATGGGGAGACGGGACGCGACTGGCTGCCGAAGCATCTGGCGGAGGCCTCGGAAGCGTGGGTGACGGAGGACAGCATTTCGATGATCTACGAGGCCCTTAGTAGCGGGGCGCGGGTGGGCCTGCTGCCGGTGCCCGCGATCAAGAAGGCAGGGCGGGTGGCCCGGGGGATCGCACGGCTGGCGGAGGCAGGATTTGTCACGCGTTTTGCCGATTGGTCGCCGCAAACGGGCTTGGCCGAGCCACCGCGGGTGTTGCGGGAAGCGGACCGTTGCGCGGAGATCGTTCTCAAGCGATTGATCACACGATGAAGGTGCTGCAGATGATCCCCGAGATGGAGTCCGGCGGTGTCGAGCGCGGTACGCTGGAGCTCGCGCGCCATCTCGGGAGCCTGGGGCACGAGTCGATCGTGATTTCCGGGGGGGGCAAGATGGTCGCGCAGCTCGAGGCTTGCGGGACGCGGCATATCACGATGCCGGTGGGCCGGAAGCGTTTGTCCTCGCTGCTGATGGTGCGGAAGCTGCGGAAGTTTTTTTCAAAGGAGAAACCGGATATCCTTCATGTGCGCTCGCGGGTGCCCGCATGGCTGGCATGGCTGGCGTGGCGCGGGATGGATCCGGTGACGCGTCCGCGGCTGGTGACGACGGTGCACGGTTTCAATTCGGTGAACCGCTATTCGGAGATCATGGCCTGCGGCGAGCGGGTGATCTGCGTTTCCGAGAGCATCAAGGAGCACGTGCTGAAGCACTATCCAAGGGCCGCTGTGGAGAAGCTGCGGGTGGTGCATCGCGGGATCGATCCGGCGGAGTATCCGTACGGGTATCGGCCGGGGGAGGAGTGGATGGCGAAGTTTCATGAAGAGTTCCCTGCCACGCGAGGGAAACGCTTGCTGACCTTGCCGGGGCGGATCACGCGCCTGAAGGGGCATGAGGATTTCGCGGTGATCCTGAAGGCGCTGGCGGAGGACGAGCGTATCCATGGCGTGATCGCGGGCGGTGCTCATCCGCGAAAGGCGGCGTATCTCGACGAGATCAAGGCGCTCTTCGCGGCGGAAGGGCTGTCGGAGCGCGTGACCTTCACCGGGGGGCGCTCGGACTTGCGCGAGATCCTGGCGATCTCATCGCTGGTGCTGTCGCTGACGACGCAGCCGGAGTCATTCGGGCGGACGACCCTCGAAGCGCTGGGTTTGGGCGTGCCGGTGGCGGGGTATGATCACGGCGGCGTGGGCGAGCAGCTCAGGCTACTCTATCCGGCGGGCCGTCTGACGCCGAACGAGCCCGAGGACGCGGTGGCATTGATCCGGGGTTTGCTGGACGATCCGCCGCAGGTGCCGAGGGAGCATCCCTTCACGCTGCAGGCGATGCTGGATGGGACGATGGAGGTGTATCGGGAGCTGGCGGGATAACGCGTCAGGTCCCGACGAAGACGTGGTCCCACACGGGGCGGTCTTCGCGACATTGGGCGGCGTAGGTGTCCCAGTCGGCAAGCTTGGGACGGTCGCGTTCCTCGCCACGGGCCTCGATGCGTTGCCGGCGCAGGTCGGGCGGGCACCAGACGAAGTGGAGGCGGGGCCGGATGCCGAGACGGCGTTCCAGGCGGTCGGGCCAGTCCTCTTCCCCGCCCTCGCGGGTGAAGGGACCTGCGAGGACGACGGGAAGGTGCGGGAGATTCGCCACGGCGAGGTCGAACATCGCCTCGTAAACCGCGTCGCGGTAAGCGCGCTTGTAGGCGGGGGAATCGCGGTCATCGGGGTCGAGACCAGCGAGGGAAAGGCCGGCGCGGACAAGGCGTTCGGTGGCGATATCGCTATCGATGAGGCACGCGCCGAGTTCCGCGGCGAGGCGGCGGGCGTAGGCGCTCTTTCCGGCGCCGGCGGGCCCGGTCACGATGTGGCAGCGATCGCTTGTCACGCGCCAAGGCTCCATGCCCGGCGCGTGAAACGCAACGCTCCATCACAGCACCGTCACTGGATGAAGCGGACGGTGAGCGGGTAGCGGTAAGGACGGCCTTCACCCGCGCGGACGCCAGCGACGATGCTGAGGACCAACATGCATACCGGGACCAGGGCGACCACCGGCCACAGAAGGATCCCCACCAGGACGAAAGTCAGCACGAAGGCGGCGATCGCCAGAAGGATCCCCCAGAGGCACCAGGAGATATTGAAGTTGAGCGCTTCCTTCGCTTCCCGGGCGGCGAAGGGCATCGTGTCCTTCTTGATCAACCACACGATCAAAGGACCCGCGATGTAGCCGATCCCGGAGACCCATCCGGTGAGCGCGGACAAATGCCCGATCATCGCCCAGTTGCGTTCCTCGCTGGAAAGCCCGGTGGACGGGGGCGGCTCGACGACCGACGAAGGAGTGTAGGGATCATTCATGGCCTAATCCGATAGCACGGCTTGCGGGAGGAGGAAAGGAATCACCGTTCCAATTCCGGGGCGCGTTTCAAACCGGCTGCATGCCAAGCGGGCATGCTGGGCATCGGGAGACGGCATTGGGCGGCGGGCCGATGCCGGGATAAGATCGGGGCATGAACACGCCTGCCATCGATCCGCAAGTCCGCATCGGTCACGTCCATTTGAAGGTGGCCGACCTTGAGCGGGCGCTGGGGTTCTACCGTGATGTGCTGGGGTTCCAGTTGATGCAGCGCTTCGGGGATTCCGCGGCGTTTCTATCGGCGGGCGGGTATCATCACCACATCGGCTTGAACACATGGGAGAGTCTCGATGGCTTGCCGCCGCCGCGGGGAAGCACGGGGCTGTATCACACGGCGATCTTGTATCCGGACCGGGCGTCGCTGGGTGATGCGTTGCGGCGTTTGCAGGCGGCGGGGATCCTTTTGGACGGGGCGGCGGATCACGGGGTGAGCGAGGCGCTCTACCTGCGTGATCCCGATGAGAACGGAGTGGAGCTTTACCGCGACCGGCCGATGGAAGAGTGGCCGCGGAATGCGGATGGCTCGCTGGCGATGTTCACGCGGGCTTTGGATCTGGAGAAGCTGCGGGCGGAGGCGGAACCGTGAGGTGTATCCGATACCTGCCCGCAACGAAAAAGCGGGAAGCCCGTGGAGAGGCTTCCCGCTTGGAAATCGGATTGGAAGACCCGGCTCAGCGGCTGGCGGTCGCGGCCTTGGGGGCGCGGGACTTGAGGGCGTTGGCGGATTCGTTTTCGGCCCAAGTGCGGAAGGCCTTGTCTTCGACGACTTCGAGCTGGCCGACCATGTTGCCGTGGCCCTCGCCGCAGAGCTGGGCGCAGACGACGGAGGTTTCGAGCGTTTTGTTCGGGGTGAACCACATCGGGATCTGCTTGCCGGGAATGGCATCCTGCTGGATGCGCATCGGCACGATCGCGTAGTTATGGATCACGTCGTTGGAGGTGATGTTGAGGATCGCGGGACGGCCCTTGGCGATCTTCAGCATCGGCGTGATGAAGTCGTCCTGAGCGTTCGGATCGTCGAAGTCGATTCCCGGATCGCTGTTCGCGGTGATGCGGAGCGGATCGACGCGGCCGAACTTCCCGTCGTTGCCGGGGTAGTGGTAGGTCCAGCCGAACTGCCAGCCGATGACGCGGACGCGGACGGGATCAAGCCTCTGGACCTGCTCCCAGGTATCGGTACGCTCCTTCCAGAGCGGGAAGGCGAAGCCGAGGAGCAGCACGGCCTCGATGATGACCACCGCGATCTCGAGGTGGCTGGAGATGTGGTTGCGGACGCCGTGATAGGAGGCGCGCGGGTGCACCGAGGCGCGGAAGCGGATCAGGCAATAGACGAAGAAGAGGAACCAGCCGGCACCGAGGGCGATCATGAACCAGTGGACCACATCGATCAGGTGGTCCACCCGGCCGCCGTGGGCGGAGAAGTTTTCCGGGATGCTGAGGAATTTCGAAGGACTCATGGAAATAGGGCGGGCGTCAGCGGGTGGAGGTGGCGGCGGTCAGGTCGTCGCGGAGTTCGGGATCGAGCGCTTGCTCGCTGCGGCGGGCGAGGCGGATCATGAAGAAGACGACCCCGGCGAGGACCGGAAGGATCATGCCGAGCAGGAAGAAGATCGACCAGCCGGCGGCATTGGTCGTCTCATCCTGGAAATTGGAAGCGCAGGTGGCGCAGGCGAGAAGCGTATCGATCATGGTCGTGTCAGATCACGATTTTGCGGACCTTGCGGTAGAAGAAGACGCCATAGACAGGCATGACCAAGGCACCGACGGCACCGGCAATGCCGAGGGCGGTGATGGTCGTGGTGCGGTCCGCCGCGAGCGCAAAGGCCCACACGACGAGGAACGCGAAGAGCAGGGTGCTCACGGTCACGAAGACGATGTGGAAGGCTTTGAGCGACATGGCAGGTGGAAGTTCGGTTCGATTAGCGCCACACGTGGATCTTCTCGGAGCCGGGAACGCCGGTGGGGAAACCGTTGTAGCGGATGGGGTTCCAGATCGCGAGGGCGGTCAGGGCGGCGAGGAAGAAGGCACCGACGAGGCCGAAGCCGAAGAGCCAGTAGATCAGGCGCTTCTCGTGGTTGAGGTGCATGAAGATCAGCGCCACGAGCGAGGCCTTCACGGAGGCGATGAGGAGGCCGATGACAAGGTCGGCGGTATCGAAGCCGTGCTTGCCGAAGTCGAGCCAAGGCTGGGTGGCCACCAGAACGGTGAGAGCGGTGCCGCCGAAGAGCACGAGCCCGATGAACAGGTAGAGCCGGGTAGCCTTCTTGATTGCTTCTGGGGAATCAGCCATGGAAGTCGGAAAGGTCGTAAAGGGTCGGAGGTTTTACCTTACATCAGGTAAAGGATGGGGAACAGGAAGATCCAGACGAGGTCGACGAAGTGCCAGAACAGGCCGCCGATCTCAACCCGGTTCGCAAGCCACTCAGGATTAGAAAGATACATCTTCTTCCCGCAGAACAGGTAGTAGGCGAGGACGAGCGCGCCGCCGATGACGTGGAGGCCGTGGAGGCCGGTCATCGTGAAGTAGATGGCGTAGTAAGTGTTCCAGGCCGGGGCGAATTTCGAGGCGAACTGGACCTGCTCGCGGGGGACGACGAGGTGCGGGAACTCGTGTTTGGGCCCGCGGACCTTGTAATCCGGACCGAAGAACTCCTCCTTGAGGGTCATCTTCACCATCGGCATGTGGTACTTGCCCGGCTCGATCTTCACGTCTTCGAGCTTGGTGGTGGCATAGTAGGCCATCTCCTGCCAGCCGATGCGGTACTTGTCCTTCTCGGTCGGGACGCGACCCTTGGCGGCGAGTTCGGCGGTGAGCTGGGCAAGGGCCTTCTGCTGCTTCTCCCAGATTTCGGCGATCTCCGGGTTCTCCTTGAGGAGCCAGGAATTCGCGATGGCGACG
>CAMLOZ010000169.1 GCA_946481625.1 uncultured Haloferula sp.
AATCCGAAATCCCGGGTCGTGTGCATCGCGCCGGGGCACGATCGTGCCGCACACAAGCACCAGGACTTCCGGAAGGTGCTCGCGAATGCGGTGAAGTGGGCCGGGTCGAAATAGGGGATACCGGGTCCAGCGCCGTTTCGTGACCAATCCGTTGATTGAAAAAATTGCACGAATGCGCAGTATCATGGACTTCATGAACTCGCCCTTCCCGCGTCCGGTTTTCCCGCTCGAATCGCCCCGCCTGAACCGCCGCTCGTTCCTGGGTGCCTCCGGTTCGATGCTGGTGGCACTCGGCGCGAGCCGTGCCTGGGGGAATGCCCCGGTGGCCAGGGAGCGTCCTTCGTTCCAAGCCTATCCCTTCCAGCTTGGCGTGGCTTCGGGGGATCCGTCCGCGGATGGATTCGTGCTCTGGACGCGTCTCGCCCCCCAGCCGCTCGAGGGCGGCGGGATGCCGGATGAGCCGGTGTGGGTCCACTGGCGCGTGGCCGAGGACGAGGCGATGACCAAGGTCGTGGCGAAGGGCAAGGAAGTGGCGGGCCCGGATTGGGCCCACTCGGTCCACGTCGAGGTCACCGGCTTGAGACCCGACCGCTGGTATTGGTACGAATTCCGGGCGGGTGCGGAGATCAGCCCGCGCGGCAGGACCCGGACTCTGGAGAGCCCCGACCGCGCGGCGAACGAGACCTCGATGCTCAAGATGGCATTTGCCTCCTGCCAGCATTGGGAGGCGGGATTCTACACGGCTTACCAGCACATGTTGGAGGAGAGCCCCGACCTCGTCTTCCATCTGGGCGACTACATTTACGAAGGGCCAGCCAAGGAAGGGCAGATCCGCAAGCACAACAGCGCGGAGATCATGACGCTCGCGGACTACCGCAATCGGCATGCTCAGTACAAAACCGACCCGGCGCTACAAGCGATGCACCGGAATGCGCCCTGGGTGGTGACTTGGGATGACCACGAGTTCGACAACAATTGCGCGGGGGATTGCTCCGAGGAGCAGAACGTGGCCGTGGCGACTTTCCTGAACCGCCGCGCGGCCGCTTACCAAGCCTACTACGAGCACATGCCGCTGCGCGCGGCTTGCATTCCGAAGGGGCCCGGCATGAAAATCTACCGGAGCGTGAGGCACGGCGGACTGGTGGACTTCCACGTTTTGGACACCCGTCAGTATCGCAGCGACCAACCGAACGGAGATGGTCTGAAATGCTTGGAGCCCGGCGCGCTGGATCCCAACGCGACGATCCTCGGTGCGCCCCAGCGCGAGTGGTTGTTCGGCGAACTCGGGAAATCCCGAGCTACTTGGAACGTGCTGGCGCAGCAGGTGATGATGGCACGGGTGGACCGCTTCAAGGGTGAGGAGGAACGCTGCAGTATGGACCAGTGGCCGGGCTATGAGGTCGAGCGTCAGGCGGTGCTGAATGCCTTCCGCGATCTGAAGGTCTCGAACCCCGTGGTGCTGACCGGTGATATCCACACCCACTGGGCGAATGAACTGACCTGCATGCCCGGCCAACCGGATTCGTCCTCGGTAGGATCCGAGTTTGTCTGCACATCCATCACCTCGAAGGGCAATGGCAAGGGTATCCCGGGCTACCTGCCGGACCTGACTGCGGAGAACCCCTGCGTGAAGTACCACAGCGATCACCGGGGTTACGTGAGTTGCACCATCGACAGCAAGGTGTGGCGGGCGGACTTCCGGACCATCGATTTCGTGACCCGGGCTGGGGCGGAGTTGCACACACCGGCGTCTTTCGTGGTGGAAAGCGGGCGCGCGGCGGTGGTCCCGGTGTGATTCGCGAGCAACTTGCGGTTTGCGTCGCGGGGAATCCTGCGCCTAGCCTCTCCCCATGTCTGAGCCGCGCATCGTCGTCAAAGTCTTCCTTTACCAGATCACCCCGCAAATCTGGCGGCGGTTTTCCGTGCCGGCATCCTTCACCTTCCTGCAGCTCAATGATGCAATCCAGGATGCGATGGGCTGGGAGAACAAGCACCCGCATGAGTTCCGCCACGGCTCGGGGAAGAACCTGAAGGACGTGATCGGCCCGGTCGGACTGGCGGATCAGGTGCCGAAGGGAGGGGAGTTCCAGGATGAAACGAAAGTCACGCTGGCCGACTACATCGGAAAGAAGCGGCTGCCGATGCGGATGCTTTATCGTTACGATTTCGCGGAGGACTGGCTGCACGAGGTGGTGCTGGAGAAGAAAGAGGAATCCGACGAGACCGGGCCGATCATGATCGACGGGGCGCGGGCCTGTCCGCCGGAGGACTTCGGCGGGGCATTCCAGTACATGGAGGCGCTGACCGGCCAGATCGGCTGGTATCGCGGTGAGTACGATCCGGAGGCCTTCGACATCAGGGAAGTGGTCTTCGGCGGGAAGAAGCGGAATCCGAAGAAGAGGAAGCTGCTGTGAGGGGCTGATTGGTTCTGAATCGTCATGGACGCGGAAGAGCTTTTCCCCGAGCCTCAACGCATGGCCCACATCGGCGAGCGCGCCACACTGACCATTCTCCGCGAGCAACCCTTCGGACTTTTCCTCGATGCCGGGGATGAGCTCGGCGAGGTGCTGTTGCCGCGGCGCGAGATGCCGGTAAAGTGGCACATCGGCGGCGAGGTGGAGGTGTTCCTTTACCACGATTCCGAGGACCGGCCGGTGGCGACGATGAAGCATCCGAAGGTGATGCCGGGGGAATTCGCGTATCTGGAGGTGCTCGCGATCACGGGAGTGGGGGCCTTCCTCGACTGGGGCTTGCCGAAGGACCTGCTGCTCCCCTTCCGCGAGCAGAAGGAGCGGCTGGAGGTGGGGAAGTCCTACGTGGTGCACGTGCACGTGGACGAAGCGAGCGGGCGGATCGTCGCGACCCGGCGCTTGAACAAGTATCTCAACAAGACCCCCGCCGACTACAAGGAGGGGCAGGAAGTGGACCTGATGCTCTATGGGAAGACCGAGCTCGGCTACAAGGCGATCATCGAGGGGAAGCACTCGGGGGTGCTCTTCGCCAACGAGGTGTTCCGCCGCTTGCGGGCGGGGGAGAAGACAAAGGGCTATGTGGTTCAAGCCCGGCCGGACGGGAAGATCGACCTTTCGCTTTATCCACCGGGGAGGACCCGCATCGATGATCTTGAGGCACGGATCGAGGAGGAGCTGAGGCAACGCGGTGGCTTCTGGACCTTGAGCGATTCGAGTCCCGCGGAGGAGATCCATAAGGCGCTCGGGGTGAGCAAGAAGGCTTTCAAGCAGGCGACGGGCGCGCTGTTCAAGAAACGGAAAATCACCATCGGCGAGGATGGGATTCGCTTGGTCGGATGATCATCGGCAGGCTCAGAGCGCTGCCGATGTCTCCTCCGGATAACGGAACCGGATCCGGAAGAAGCCGCGTGGGGGAATGATCTGGAAGTAGCGCCCGGGAGGATCGCCCAGACCCAACCCGCCGTCGATGTGGGCATTGCTCCATTGGGTTAGGTTCGAACTACGGCGCATCTGGTAGTTCAGGTAGCCCGTGGGATAGGGGAGTGCCGGGACGTCCCAGCGCATTGCGGGGAAGGAAGTGAAGCCGTTGTTGAAAACCGTCGGGGTCATGACGAAGGGCGGGCGGCTGGCGGAGGAGAGGGGATTGCCGCCCAAGCCGAACTCCGCGAGATTGGCGAGCCCGTCGCCATCCTGGTCCTGCTCCGGGAACCATTGCGTGAAGGCCGGGCCCTGATTCGCGGCCCACAGTTCGTAGGGGCCGGAACGATCGACGAGGACCGCGCCCGCGTCCGTGCCCGCGAGGTCCGACCACGGTGCGGCGGAGAAAGTGAACATGGGCATCACCCCCACCGCGCTGCCCAGGGCCTCGCCCGGCGCGCCTTCGCGGGAATGCAGCAGACTCCAAGCCAGCGGGCCGCCGGTGCTGACGATCCCGTGGGTGAAGGTCTTGCCGCCGCTGCCGTAGAGCGGGTTACCGACCACCACGCTACTCCCGTAGCTGGCCACCGTCGTTCCGTAGCCATGCCCCTCCGCAGCCGTGCCGCCGAGCGTCGCGATGTCCGACCACAGGTCCGAGCTATCGATGCCGAAAAGGTAGGCTTTGCCCGGCACGGCAGGCAGATCGCCGGGGGCTCCCACGGCGAGAACGCCGAAGGTCGGGGTGGCGGCGAGTGCCGCGGGGAATCCGGGCGGCGATCCGGCAGGCGCGGTCTTGAAGGAGAACTGGCCCCAGTTGTTCGCGCCTCCCTGGTCCTTCTCGAAGGCGAAGATCTTGCCCGTCGTCGAGGGGGATGCAGGCAAGGCGACGCAGAGCATATCGGAGGTGAAGGCAAGCGAGGTGCCGAAGCCTCCGAGCGTCTCACCGGCGGGGCGCGGGATCTTCTTGCGCTGTCCCCAGTTGGCCGTGCCGCCGAAGTCCTTCTCGAAGACATAGGCCGCGCCGCCATTCGATCCCGCCTCGTCATCCCCCGGACAACCCACCCCGAGATGGAAGTCCGTCCAGAAGGTCACGCTGCTGCCGAAGCCATCCGCGGCATCAAGCGTGGTGGTGGGAATCAGCCGCTTCGTTGCGGGCGCGGGCAGAAAAGGGTTGAGCCTGAAGAGATACACCGCCCCTCTGCCGCTGTCTTCGCCGGGGGCACCCACCGCCATCCAGTCGGCGCTGACGCCGTCGAAGACCGTCACCGCCGCACCGAAGCGCGCACCAGCCGCAGGGGTGGTGGCTTCGAACCGCCCGGCAGGAACCCACACCGAGGCGCTCTCCATCTTCGCCTGATACCATACCATCACCGAGCCGGACTGGGTGCCCGCGGCGGCATCGTCCGGCATACCGACCACGACGTATTTGCCGGAAGTCGCCATCGACTTGCCGAGGCGTGTCGCGGTGCCCGGGCCGGTGAGAAGCTGCTGCTGTTGCCAGCCGTCCGTGCCGCCGGTGCTGCGGCGGTGCACCGTCACCGCCCATGTGGGTGCGAGGCCTGGAGTGCTCGCCGGGGGAAGGCCGTGCAGGAAATCTTCCACGCCGAAGCCCAGACCCGGCGGCAGGAGCGGGATGCCATTCGGCACCGCCAGCGTCAGGTCCGCGACCGGCAGCCAATTCCCCGGCCCGCCGCCGATCACCGGGCGGAAGATCCATGCCTTGACCGGTGCGGCGTAGCTGAGGGTGTCCGAGACCAAGTCCGGCATGCCGAGCACGCCGAGATAGCCGTTGGCCGCATCGGCATGGGGAATCAGGTCTTCCATCTCCGCGGCAGGCACGGTGACTGCGGCTCCCACATAGCCAAACTGGTTGGCTCCGCCGGTATTTTGGGAGAAGACGTCCATGCGGCGGTTGGTACCGGCCAGCGTCGAGGTGGCAAGACGGGTGCCACTCAGTACCAGGTGTTCGCCCAGAGCCGTCACCCCGTTGACGGTGCCGGTGATCTCCTTGAGAACTCCCCAATTTCCGCTGCCGCCTTGGTCGCGCTCATGGATACGGATGAGGTTCTCCGAACTCGACCCGATGGCGATCCGCGTCCCTTGGATGGAAAAGTCGCTGACCACGCTCTCCCGCCCCAATTCCACGAGTTCCGCGGTCGAATCGATGGGGATCTCTTCCACCATTTCCCAATCCAAGGCGTTGTATTCGAAGATCCGGACCAGCATGCCGCCGGGGATGACGCTGCCTTGCGTGTCCACCAGCGCGGCCACCCGGTCGCCCTCGATCGCGACCTTCAAGACCGCGAATCCGGCGGGGAGATAGGCGTTGCCGAACATCGACCATGAACCGGGACCGGAGCGGTTGTAGAGGTCGATTTGGCCGGCGCGGCCAATCGCAAATTGGGTGCCGGTGCTGTTCATCGCCACTGCGGTGAAGTTGCCCGCGATGGTCTGGGTAAGGGCCCAGACTCCGCTGCCATCCCTTTCGTGGATCAGCGCGGTGCTGCTGAAATACGGCAGGATCACCGCGGAATCGACCGCGGCGGCGAGCCTTGCCGGACGGCTCTGCGATCCGGGTAGCAGGGTGCCATCGGGGAAGGCGCGGGAAACTTGACCGTAACCCCGGCAGGCGAGGCCGGCCGCAATCACCGCCAGTGCCCGCAGAATGCGAGGGTATGCTTTCATTTTAGCAATCCCTGAATATCGGGGAATTCGGCGATTGTCGATCTTTCCCCGACTTGCCGATGGTGACAGACTCCACGGCTCGCGCCGGAAAGATGCGATCGCATTTCCGCGTCCCCTCCGCTCAAACCCATGAAGCTCACCTGCTCCTTTCTGCTCCTCTGCTCCCTTGGAATTCTCCAGGCGGAGGGCCCTTATCCCGTCGATCCCGCGTCGGTGCGGCAGGAAGGCGTGCCGAAGGGGGTTACAACCAAGCACTCCTTTGCGGACAGCAAGGTCTATCCGGGGACGGAAAGGACCTACTGGTTGCACGTGCCCGCGCAGTACGATCCTGCCAAGCCGGCTTGCCTGATGGTGTTCCAGGACGGCGGCGGCTATGTGAACGAGGGCGGGGCGAACAAGATCCCGATCGTCTTCGACAACCTGATCGCGAAGAACGAGATGCCGGTGACCATCGGGCTCTTCGTCGATCCCGGCGTGGTGCCGGCACCGAACGGGGAGTCGCAGCCGCGCTTCAACCGCAGCTACGAGTACGATGCTTTCAGCGGCGACTATGCGAGGTTCCTGATCGACGAGCTCATCCCGGTGGTGGCGAAGGATTACAATCTCAGCACGAACCCGGATCACCGCGCGATCTGCGGCGCGTCCTCGGGCGGGATCGCTGCCCTCAATGTGGCATGGCAGCGGCCGGACGCCTTTCGCCGGGTCTATTCGATGATCGGCACCTTCGTCGGTCTGCGTGGAGGAGATGAATTCGGGACCTTGGTGAGGAAGACCGAGCCGAAGCCGCTGCGGATCTTCCTGCAGGATGGCTCGAACGATCTGAACATCTATTGCGGCGACTGGTGGATGGCGAATCAGGCAATGCTGAGGGCGCTGACCTTCTCCGGCTACGAGGTGAACCACCAGTGGGGCGAAGGGCCGCACTCCCACCAGCACGGCGGCGCGATCATGCCGGAAGTCCTGCGCTGGCTTTGGAAGGATTTCCCGAAGCCGGTGGCGGTGAACTACGAGGCTTGTCGTGGCAAGGCGAAGGACATGCTGATCCCGGGAGAAGACTGGCAGCTCGTGAGCAGCGGCCATGGCTTCACGGAGGGACCGATCGCGGCTGCGGATGGCAGCGTCTATTTCACGGATATCCCGAAGAACACGATTCACCGGAACGCGCCGGATGGCGGTGTGTCGGTGTTCATCGGGAACACGCAGGGAACCAACGGCCTT
>CAMLOZ010000170.1 GCA_946481625.1 uncultured Haloferula sp.
GCCAGCCCGTCGTCGTCATCATCGAGGTCGCTCGGGTTCTCCGCCACCCACTGCCGGTAGATCACCGTGGCATTGCGCCGGTCCGTGTTCACCCCGCCCGGCGAGGTCGCCGTTGCCACCAACCGGAATTGCCCCGACGCATTGATCTCCCAGATAAAATCCCAGAACGCGCTCGATCCTTGGATCACCGGTTGGATCCCGCCCGTGCCCGGATCCACATCTACGGGAGTAATCGTACCTCCGCCGATCGCGAATGCCAGCCCCACCGCCGTCGTCTGGACGTCCGTCTCCACCCGCACCGTGAAGTCCAGTTCGTCCGCCCCCGGCCCGTCCGGCAGCACGATCTCCACCGGCTTGCCGTTGCTGTCGAATTCCTGCGGCTGCAGGATCGTCACCCGCGGCTTCGTGCTCGGCAGCGCCGTCACCCGTCGCGTCGCCAGCAGGTCCGCCGCCGGATCGGGCCGGTCGTGCGTGACCTCCACCCGATACAGGAATTCGGGCCGCCCGTCATACAAGTTCGGCAGCGCGAAGGCCAGCGCGTGATAGTCCGCCGTCTCGTTATAAACGATCGAGCTGGCCGCCGAATCCAGCACCTGCACTCCGCTCGGCCAGACGTCGTCCGCTCCGTAGCGCACCAGGAAGCGCGCCTTCAACTGCGCCTCGCTCAAGCCGTCCGCCAGCGCCTTCGAGAAATACGCCTTCAGCACATAGCTGTCGTCGATCCCCGCGCCGTCGTTCGGCGGGAACGCGATGAACATCCGCAGGTCCGGCCCCGCCGTCGTCACCGTTCGCGTCAGCGTGGTGAAGTGTCCCGCCACATCGCTCAAGCCGTTGTCCGTGGAGGAACTCAGTTCTTTCAAGCGCACCGAGATCGTCGCGCTGCCCGTCGCGGGAATGTTCACGTAGTTGAAGCGGAACTCGCGCGTGTGCGCCGCATCGGCCGGCACCACCGCCGCATTCGGCGTCACCTCGCTCGCCCGCACCCAGGCACCGTTGCCGTTCCCCGCACCGGTCGTCGCGTCGTTGTTGCTGCCGTCCCCGTCGTCGATCTTGTACCACACCTCCGTCGTCGAGTTGTCCGCGCGCACCACCACGCCGTATTCGCTCCCGCCGACCGTGCTGCCGTTCGATGCCGGGAAGACGATCTGTCCGTCCGGCTTCTCCGCGTCGAAATAGAAGGTCTGCGTGAAGGTGTTGTAGAGCGAAGCCTTGCCGTCGCGCTTCAGGAAGGGCCGCGCCCGTAATACGTGGAAGCCTTCCGTCAGCCCGGTTTCCGTCACGCCGTAGTCGTTGTGCGGCGCATGCACCACCGTGCCCGCGTTGAAGCCCGCGATCTCGAAGACCGACATCATCTTTTTCTTCTTCGCCACCGAGTCCGGACCGGAGGGATACACGCTCGCCGCCCCTTCCTTGAAGATGCCGATCTTGTAATTCAGCGTCGCGCCGCTTCCCGGCTTCGCGATCGTGGCGTTCATCCACCAGTCGTCGCCGCCCTGGTTGTGGGAAAAATTCATCTCCACCACCTTCGTCGTCCCCGCACCCGCGCCGCCCGCACCTTCCGGGTTCGTGCCGTCCGTCGTGTAGTAGAAGAACATCTTGAAGCCCGCGCCCACCCCGTTCGGCTTCGCCCACACCGCGATCGTCGAAGCCTCCTCGACATACTGCAACGGTGCCACCCCGCCCGGCCACCCGCCGCCGGGCGTGCCGCCCACGACCGCCTCGGGATCGTGATAGAGGAACGCCGCCAGCTCGCCGCCGTCCGTTCCGAAGTTGTTCGCCGCCGCCGGGCCGTTCGCGATCGTGAAGCCGCCCGTGCCGATCACCTTCGCATACGTCTCCGCCCCCGCCGATCCCGTCTGGTTGCGCGAGGTGTCCTTCGCCGCGAATTTCTCCGCGAACTGCCGCCGCACGAAGCCCGGCTGCTCGTAGCCCAGGAAAACATCCGTCGATACCGCCGGCGGCCGGTCGCGGTAGAGCGGGTCGGTATTCCCTCCCGGCCGCGTCCCGTTCAGGTCGATCCCCCCGTCCAGCCGCAGCAGGATGTTCTCCGCCGAGCCGTCCGCGCGCACGGTGAAGCGCAGGTCGCTCGCGCTCGTCACCCGCGGCACCGAAGTACGATACGCATAGTCGTTCGTCACCGCGTCCGGCACGCCGTTGGGATTGAATGCCGGATCGCCGTCCGGCCCGTCGCGCCGCTCGACCTCGATGCTTCCCGCCTTCTCGGTCCCCTGGTAGATCGAGATCGGCGCACCGCCCGCGTTCTTCCACAGGTCGGACTCCTCCGGCGTGCGGGGCGCGAAAACGAAGTAGCTGCCCGGACCCACGATCACCGAGCCGAGCCCGGACGCATAGGTGTAGAAGCCCGTCTGGCTCCCGTAGCCCCGCGCATATTGGAAAAGGTACTCGTCGCCCGTGTCCGGATTGTTCTCCCCGCCCGCACCACCCTGCGAGGGAAACGAGGTCCCGCCCTGGATCGCCACGCCCGAAGCATAGTTGTCGTTCACCGCGATCAGCATGGTCGCACCCTTCCGCTCCTTCAGCGTCTGGTTGCCCTCGCTGAATTCCCGGTCGTCGATCCGCTCGTAGCTCACCAGATCCGCCCCGCTCCAGCGCCCGCGCTGCCAGCCGCGCGCGAAGTCGTTGTGGATCTTCAGCAGGTTCGGAATCCGCGCATCGCCCCACTGCCCGAGGAAGGCCGTGTTCGCATGCCGCGGGAAGGCCCCGCCGCTCTCGCCCAAAATCCCCGCATGATAATTGCCATCGGTATACACCAGGCCCAGCCCCGCCCGCGTGAAATAGAAGGCATGCTGCAACTCCCGCCGCGCGGCATAGTCATTGTCGTGGCTCTGCGCATGCATCACCGCGACCGAGGGCGAGAATCCACCCTGCCCCGCCTGGTCGTAGCCGTTGAGTCCGGCGGAGGGATTGCCTAACAGGTTATTGAAATTCGACCTCAGGTCGTTGTCCACCAGCCGCATCCCCGCATCGATGTAGGACCCGTACGCCGGCGGTTGCCCCAGGTGCTCGCCGAAGAGCATCGCGTCGTCGCGTCCCTGCTCCGTGTTGAAGACGCTGTCCCGGTGGTTGCTCCAGTCGCTGAAGCCGCGGCTCAGGTTGAACTGCTGCTGGATCTGCCCCGAGTACCCGTAGTTCGAGGAATCCTTGTCGTTCCCGTACGTCGCCCCGAAGAAGTCCGCCGGCGTGTGCTTCACCGCATCCAGCCGGTAGCCGTCGGCCTTCGTCCGGTCGAGCTGCCAGCGAGCCGCCCGATGCAGGAAATCCTCCACCCGCTCCGAGTAGAAAGATGCGTTCGCCGCGATCGTCCCCGCCGTGATCCCGTTTCCGCTGCCGAAGCCCACGTAGGTGCCCTGTCCCGCCGAGTGCTTCTGCCCGCTCCCCGTCGGCAGGTAGCAATAGAACTCCGGGTTGTTCGGATGCCGCACGAAATCGATCTTCGGGATCGTGTCGCCCTCGTACGAACCGTGGTTGTGATTGGTCGATCCCGGCTCCGTGGCGATGTCGATCAGGTCGGATAGCCCCAGGTTCTGCACCTGCCACGCGTCGTTCCAGTCCCGCGTGTTGTCCCACTTCCGGTAAAAGCCGTCCTCGGTCCGCCGCAGGTGGAAGTCCTCCGGCACGAACCCCGGATACACGTCGATCGGCGTGAAGGCATTGTAGCCCGGCACGTCGAAGGCGTTGTGGTTCATGATATTGTCGAAGTAGATCCGGATCCCGAAGCGGTGCGCCACCCGCACCATCTCCAGCAGCTCCGCCTCCGTCCCGTAGCGCGTCCGCACCGTGCCCCGCTGGTCCTTCGACCCCAGGTCGAAGCGGTCCCAGCAATCGTACCCCACCGACAATCCGCCCGATCCCTTGGTCGGCGGCGGCAGCCACAACGAATCGTACCCGGCCTCCGCCAGTTCCGGCATTTTGCGGGTCAGTTCGGCCCAGCTCGTGTTGAAATACTGCAGCATCGCCTCGCCGTCGGCGGCAGGCGTCACAAGCATCAGGAGCGCTCCGGCCAGGCCGGCGACTCGAGCGGGAATCTTCATCAGGGTTTGGGACAGGATACCGCAAGTCGCGGCCGTTCAAAGGGATTCGCAGGATTCCGTCGGGCACGGAACGCCACACGAAACAGGTTCACCCTCTATATGTCATTTCCCGCCCCGCCGTTTACCTCCTCCCGCTCAATTCAGCCTCCTCTCCCCAGGTCCACCCCCATGAAAGCCGCAGGCCCTTGGACTGCTGCGATCCTTCGCAGCTTTCGAACTCACCCTTCAGTCCCCTTACCCTCCTAACGAAATCACCACCAAGCATCCCATCCCTCCCTCACTGCCCCAACTGCCTCCGCCACTCCTCCACCTGATCCGGAGCCGTCTTCTCCAAGGTCCTCAACATCGCTTCCACCCCCGCAGCCCGGATCTCGGACGCCGGCAACCTTGCCAGGATCGACCCCACCGAGCTCGGATCCTCTTCCGTCCACCGCGCGAATTGGCTCCCGGCCTCCGCCGCCGGCCACTTTGTCGAAAGCTGCTCCGCGAAAGCCTCCAGGCTTCCGCCGTTCCCGTTCGCTACCGAATTGCAGAACGTCTGGAAATCGCCCGCGCTCATCCACGGCTTGCTCCCCACCTTGCTCCATGCCCCCGCCGCGAGCCCGGGATCGAGATTCTGCAAACGACCGATGTTCATCATCCACCCGATTTTCGCCGCGGCCTCCGCGTGATGGTCGTCCTGCGGAAGGGAAGCCAGCCACTCGCTCGCCCCTTCCACGCCGTCCGAATACACCTTGTCCAGGGTCGCCCCGTTCACACAGTCCACATACTGCTGGGTCGTGAGCTTCGCATTGCTCAACCAAGCCGCGGCCGCCACCGGATCTTTCGCCATCCATCCCACCACCAGCGGCCGGTAGGGATTCATCTTCCCGAGCAAATCCTGATGGCCGTCAAGCCACGCCAAGGCTTTCTCGGGATCTGAGTTCGCCCATCCCGTCACGAGGTTCACCATGTCGTGAGGCTTCAAGTCGAAAGGATCCCGCGCCGCCCAGAACTCCATCGCGCCTTCTCCATCCACCTGACCCCAGCGCATGGCAAATGCCTCGTACTCCGGTCCGAAATAACGACCCTTCCGCTCCAGCGCCAGGAAGTGCTCGTGGATCGCCCGCGCGTCCTCGGGCCGCATCTTCTCCATCAGCAGGCGGAAGTCACGCTGGCGGCGGTGAAAAAGCGAGTCTTCCAAGGTCAATATCGCCGCCTTCACGAAGGCACGGTTCGGCTCGCCCGGCTCCGCCTCGCCGTCGAGCGTTCCCATGAGTTCGATCAAACGGATGCTCCGCGGATCGCTCGCGAGCTTCGGCTCCGTGGATTTCTGCCTCGCCGCTCTTCCGGTCGAAGTACCCTTCCCGCCCGCCGCTTCTGACTCCGCCCTCGCCGATCCCCCGTTCGTCAGCGCCAGGTACCACCCCGCCCCCGCCAAGCCGAAACCCGCAACACATAGGATCCGAAGCGTCCGCTTGGAGAGGTCTAACATGCCTGAACCTCATAGGCATTGCCCTCCATCCCGTCAACGAGCTCCCCCCGCGAGTCCTGTCATGTCCCCGGAACACCCACGCCGTTTTCCAAGGTGGGGGTGCGCCCCGCGCCCCTGCCTTTCAACGCTTCCACAATCCGTTGAATCTACAATCTGTCGTCACTGTTCCGATCCTTCCCGCGCATCTCCGGATCAGGTACGAACCGCCCGCGCTCCGGAAAACCGCTCCCGCCAAAGCCTTCAGGGGAGGGCATTTGACGCGCGCCAAAGACTGAATCCTTTCACTTCCGCCGGGTTGCGCTATACTTGCGCGATTCATGGAACTGCCCATCGCATTTTCCGGTTTGGTCCTCCTGATCGCGCTCGTGGTCTGGGGTCTGACCATGCTCTTGGGCTGGCTCATCCGCCGGCGCTGGGTCCGGGAATTCGAGCGCCTCGGCGAGGCCACCTCGGAGGAGATGCTGGACGAACTCGAAACCGCCTACTCCCCGCGCCAGACCGTCCGCATCCACACCCAGGTTGAGTATTTGCCCTTCGTGTTCGAGAGCATCCGCGAGATTGCGGAGAACGGCTTCGACGACAAGCAGATGCTCTCCCTCCTCGAGCGCATCGAGATCCACCGCCCGCACGAAGTCCGGCAAGCCGTCTTCCCCATCGAAGTCTCCGGCAAGCGCAGCGACCTCCATTTCCAGTGGTCCCGCGACCCCAGCGACCGGATCAACCTCCGCGTTACCGCCGCCCCGAAAATCGCCCGCGCCCTCCGCGAACAGAAAAAGAAAATCCCCAAGGCGGTCCTTGCGAAGAAGTGACCTGCTACTGCCGGTAGCGCTCCGCCGCCATGCGAATCCCCGCCGCCTTGTGCAGCGTTTCTTCGTACTCCTTCTCCGGATCGGAGTCCGCGACGATCCCTGCTCCCACATGGTAGCTCAGCATGTTCCCTTCCCGGACGAGCGTCCGGATCGCGATGCTGAACTGGCTCTCCCCGTGGTAGCCCAGATAACCGATCGCCCCGCAATAAACCCCGCGCGGGACGCTCTCCAGCTCGCGGATGATTTCCATCGCCCGCCTTTTCGGAGCGCCGGTGATACTCCCTCCTGGGAAACACTCCGCCAGCGCATCGACATGGCTGACATCCTGCCGCAGCGTTCCCGTGACCGTGGACACCAGGTGATGGACCTGCCCCAGCGTCTCCAATTGCAGCATTTCCGCCACGTGCACGCTGCCGTACTCGCATACCTGCCCCAGATCGTTGCGCAGCAGGTCGGTGATCATCACCAGCTCCGCGATCTCCTTCGGGCTCGTCTGCAGCTCGTAGGCCGACCTCCGGTCCTCGTCCGGATCGGCATGCCGCGGCCGCGTCCCCTTGATCGGCCGCGTCTCGATCCCGCGCCCCGAAAGCCGCAGGAAAGTTTCCGGTGAAGATGAGAGTATCTCTTTGTCAATCAAAGAGATATAAGCGGCAAGCGGCGCGGGTGAGCACTCGCGCAACGCTTCATACAGGCCAAAAAAGGCCACTCCCTCGACCCTCGCCCGGAACGCTTGGGTCAGGTTCACCTGATAGATATCCCCCGCCGCGATCCACTCCTGGATCCGCCTCACCCCCTCCAGGAACTCCTCCCGCCTCATCAGCGGCTCGAATTCCCCGACCACCGCCCGCGCCTCCACCGGCACCCGCATCTCCTCCGAAAGCGACCCCGCCTCATGCCAGCGCCCGCTCCGGTGATCGAAGACCAGCATCTCC